>JAFNXG010000103.1 GCA_017383505.1 Clostridium sp. | reverse complement strand
CTAAAATTATTAACAATAAAATAAATCCATATTATTCTTATTGAGATTTTAAATTTTATTGTATAGAATATAGACAAGTTATTGATTTATTAGGGGGATGACCAAATGGCATACATAATTTCATATGGATTATTAATAGCAACTATATACTGCTCATTTAAGTTAGCAACAGAAAAGATGCAAAATAAAATAGTTTGGCCTATATTAACAGCTCTTTTAGGACCGGGCATATTTATAATTCAATATCTAGTAACAACTTTTGCTAAGAAAAGAATGTTATAATATAAATCAAAATTGCAGTTATTGATTAAGTGTTTTATAAGATCAATAACTGCAATTTATTTTATAATTGATAATAGAAATAGTAGTTGAACTTTTACACAGTTGTTAATGAATTATATTATAAATGCCAAAAAAGTTATCCACAAAATGTGGATAACTTTTAAAAATTGTTGAAAACTTTTAAATAGGTATTGACACAATATATTAGGTTATCATAAAAATATACAACAATATAGGGGGTACTGTAGAAAAAATATATAGAATGTTGAAATAAAAATAGCGAATATACATTCGATTTAAAAGTTATCAACAAAATTAACATAACTGTGGACAAAAGTTGTGGATAACGTGATTTTTTACTAAAAATAGAAATAATAAAACTGTATATTTAAATCTATAGTTGTGGATAACTTTTATTAAAGTATATAATATTAATTAAATGTATAAATAATATTAAGAGAAAATGTAGTATTTTAAGGAGAAATCATGAAATATAATAAAAAAATAGTTAAAGCGGAGTTTATAAGTCGTCCAAATAGGTTTAACGCTATTGTAAAAATAGATAATCGTGAATTAACAGTACATGTTCCTAATACTGGAAGATGTAGAGAAATATTAATTCCTGGATGTACAGTCTTTTTAAGAGAAGAGAATAATCCTACAAGGAAGACCCCCTATGATTTAATAGCAGTATATAAAGGTCATAAACTTATAAGTATAGATTCTCAAATACCTAATAAAGTGGTTGATGAAGCCTTAAAAAATAAAAAGGTTAAAGGGCTTGAAGAATATACTAATATCCTAAGAGAAAAAACTTTTGGCAAAAGTAGATTTGACTTTAAGATAGCTAAAGATAATGGGCAAGAATATTTCTTAGAAGTAAAGGGAGTTACATTAGAGGAATATGGTTATTCTAGATTTCCAGATGCACCAACAGAAAGAGGTGCTAGACATCTATTAGAATTAGTTGAGGCAAAAAAACAAGGATATGGAGCAGGAGTAATGTTTTTAATACAATTAGAAGATATAAATAAGTTCTCTCCTAATGATATAAGAGATAAAGAATTTGGAGAAGCTCTAAGATTTGCTAAATCAAATGGAGTAGATATATTTGCATATAATTGTATAGTTACAGAAGAAGGAATAGAAATAAATAAAGAGGTTGAAATTATTCTTTAAGATAACAATATAGTAAATATGTGTATTAAGTACATAAAGTTAATGACTCCTATATAAATTAATATATGGAGTCATTAACTATTTAATAAATTTATTACAATTAAATTTATTAAGAATTTTCCCTAATAATACTTATTTTTAAAATCTTATCTTTATAAGAAACTTTAGCAGAGTTTATCATCATGCCTACTAATGTAAGTTCAGAATCAAACTCACATTCCCCACCAAGATTCCAATAGTAGTTTTCAATTTCATGTTGACGTGGTGTATTTAAAATAGAAACTAAGGAATCTAATTCATTTGAAGATAGATTATCCACTTTTCCGCATATATTGAAGTATGAGTTATCATTATCATCACTTATATCAATATGAATATCAACAATTCCTAATTTATAAAAGTGTGAAATTAATTCATTAATGATTTTAATGTTTTTCTCAATTTTAAATTTCATAAGTTAAATCTCCTTCTTAAAGGTAGTTATTAATGGAATTAATATCATTGCAACAAAACCACCTGCTAAACCATTATTATAAAGATTAAGTCCACCATGTAAATATCCTATATTAGCTACTATATTCACATGGATCATACCAGCTAAAATACCATATTTCCATCCAAACTTACCGCTTATAGGGGCAAGTGTAGTAGAGAATAGTATAGATAGTAGTAATGAAGGAGAATTAATTTCATTTACATTAAATATACCAGCAATAGTAGCACCAATAATTATAGGAATGGTATTTCTTATATTTTTACCAAAGCTTCCAAATCCAATAATAGTAAATATACCACATATAGTTGCACCATTAAGATCTCCACCTATTAAAATAACAAATAAAGTAGATAGTATTCCCAATATCCCCATGTTTATATAGGTACTTTCACCAAATATAAGATAAAAATCGCTAATTAATCTACCTGTTTGCTTATTAATATTAGATAAATTACGTTTATTATTTTTACCATATATAAGTCCAACAATTATAAGATAAATACAGCATATAAACATTAGAATAAATAATATTTTATTTGAGCCAGTATGCCAAAGAAGTCTACTATTTAAATTTATACCTAAGCCCCTCATTATTGACATTAATAGAGTAGCAAGTAATCCACTAGCAAAGCCTATATTATATAAATTATACCCATTATGGGCTTTTATGCTATAGGAAGCTATAGGAGGTAAAATAAAACCTACAATAATACCTAATAAAATACCTAATATTATAGATAATGGTTCATAATTATTACTTTCAAAGCTTATGTAACTTACTATAGGTGAAAGAGAAGTTCCTAATAAAGCAACTAATATATAGTTAAGGAAAGGCTCTTTTTGATATTTAGAAAATAAATAAACACCTATAATAATAGGCCATATATTAAATACATTTTTACCTAATAATGAAAAGCCTGTCATAAGCCATAGGGACATTATGGTAGAACCATTAGGTTTAATTCCTATAAGTGTTAAAAGTAATAATGAGCAGAAGCTTGTTAAAGAGGCATTTACTAAAGCTGCACCAATTCCCCCAACATGCATATAATCGGTAATTAAAATATCAGGGGATAGTATTATTTCTTTTAATCCATTAAATATTTCGCTTGGTGTATCTAAACAAAAAGCAAAGATTATAAAAAATAAGTATAGTATGGATAATACTATATAGGGAGGATAAAAGTTTTTTAATAATTTCATTATAAACACCTCAAAATAAAGTGAATAAGATTGTTCACTCTTTATATAAATTATATTTTACCAAAGAGTATTAGAGTTTGTACAGTATTATGAAGTTTAGCTTAATTTATATTAAACTTCTTTAAAAAATAAATAAAAATAGTATAATATAGCTAGAAATTTATTATAGGGGTGTTTTAATGGACGTAAAAAAGAATAAAACTGTACCTGAAATAAAAGGTCTTCTAAGAAGTCATGTAGTAGAAGTACCATCTTGTATTAGAGATTGTTCAGGAATAAAAATATTTGGAAAAAGAATAAAATCATTATTATTTACTACAGATGTTGCAATTATAAGAAATACGAATGCAGATGCAATAATAGCAGTATATCCATTTACTCCTCAACCATTAATAACTCAAGCATTGGTTATGGCAGCTGATGTACCAGTGTTCTGTGGAGTTGGAGGAGGAATAACTCAAGGTAAAAGAGTAGTAAATTTAGCACTAGATGCAGAGTTTAAAGGAGCTATGGGAGTAGTTGTAAATTCACCTACATCAAATTTAGTAGTTTCAAAAATAAGAGAAACTATAGATATTCCTATAATAGTTACAGTAGTTTCAATTCATGAAAATATTAAAGAAAGAATAGAGTCAGGAGCAACTATACTAAATGTATCAGGTGGAAAAAATACTCCTGAAATTGTAGCAAGGATAAGAGCAGAGTTCCCTGATTTCCCTATTATAGCAACTGGAGGCCCTAATGAAGAGAGTATAAGAAAAACAATAGATGCTGGAGCAAATGCAATTACTTATACACCACCTTCAAATGGAGACACTATGAGTGGACTTATGAATAAATACAGAAACTTCTAGATAATATTTACTAGTATAGAAAAAAATGGTTGAATTAAAATACATATATGGTATCATATTAATAAAAAGTAACATATAATATTTAAGTGGATAAGTTAAAATTAAAATATTGTTAATAGAAACCTATGTTAGAGGTGCTATTATAAAAAGTAATAAATAGGAGTCGACAGGCAGTGATTGTTTATGAAAGGTATAATAGCCGAAGGAGTAAGTTATGTAAAGACTTGTTTCTGGGGATGCATATAATATATGTATAACTGTCACGGAAGTGGAGTGCTAAAAAGGTGCGATTAAGTCAATCTTAGGGTTGATTTTATTCTATATAATTCAATTTATTTTTTAGAATAAAATTGCATTTATTATACAAAGCTATCGCTATAGGTTTTTATAGTGATAGCTTTTTAAATATTTTAAAAACTTAATAATTGTTTAATTAATTATAACTTTAAATTAGGAGGAAATAATAATGAAGTTATTTGGGGCAATGCAAGTAAAGGAAAATGAACTGTTTATAGGGGGAGTCAGTTCAAGTGAGCTTATAAAAAGGTTTGGTTCTCCATTATATGTTATGGATGAAGAACTTTTAATAAATTCATGCCAAAAATATTATAAAGAGTTTAAGTGCAAAGAAAATAATAATAGAGTAGCTTATGCAGGAAAAGCTTTTTTGACAAAGGAAATGTGTAAATTAATAAATAGTCAAGGCTTATATTTGGATGTAGTGTCAGGAGGAGAATTATACACGGCATATAAGGCAGGTTTTCCAATGAGTAAAATATATTTCCATGGAAATAACAAAGAAGTCAGTGAAATTGAATTAGGTGTTAAACTTGGAGTAGGTATATTTATAGTAGATAATTTAGATGAAATGAAAAGATTAAACGAAATAGCTAAAGCATATAATAAAAAACAAAATATATATTTAAGATTAACACCAGGAATAGAAGCACACACTCATGAATATATAAAGACAGGACAAATAGATTCAAAATTTGGATTTGCTCCAGTAGGAAATACAATAATTAATGCAGTAAAGTTAGCTTTAGATTGTGAAAATTTAAATTTAAAAGGATTGCATTGTCATATAGGGTCACAAATATTCGAGTTACAGCCTTATGAGGATGCAGTTGAAGTTATGATGGGCTTTATAAAAATGATTAAAGAGGAAACTGGACATATAATACCTGAATTAGATTTAGGTGGTGGATTTGGTATACATTATACCGATGAAGATAAACCAAGAGAAACTAAGGAATATTGTAGTGTTATATTAAATAAAGTAGAGGAAATGTGTAAAAAATTAAATATAGAAAGGCCTATCTTAACTATAGAGCCAGGTAGATCAATTGTTGGTAATGCAGGTGTTACTCTTTATACTATTGGAGCAATTAAAGAAATAGAAGGCGTTAGGACTTATGTTTCAATAGATGGTGGTATGACAGATAATATAAGACCAGCTTTATATGGAGCAAAATATGAAATGGCTATAGCTAATAAGATTGAGAATAAATGCAATAGAAATGTTGCAATAGCAGGAAAATGTTGTGAATCAGGTGATGTTTTTATTGATGATATTTGCATTCAAGAGCCTAAAATAGGAGATATACTTGTAGTATTTACAACAGGAGCTTATGGTTTTTCAATGTGTAGTAACTATAATAAAAACCTAAAAGCAGCGGTTGTATTTGTGAAAGATGGAGTTGCAAGAGTTGTATCTAAAAGACAGAGTTATGAAGATCTTTTGGCATTAGAGGTTTAAAATAAGAAAGATAAATGAGAGATTTAAATATATGTAATTTATTTTATTTTTCATTTATCTTTTAATATTTATTAATAAATTTTTTAAGAAATACTATTTTATTGAAACTTAATTGACATAATAATGGTATATAATAGATAGTAATATTGTTAGTAGTTAGATAATTGTGGTATACTTATAATCAGTTATAAAAGTTTATATAAAAAATGAAGGGTGGATTTAGCAAATATCGCTAATTATTTCTTATGAAATATGAAAAATTTATAGTTAACAGAACAGAAAATAATTTTGTTGTTTTAGAGGATTATAAACGGGAGATAATTTTAATAGATATAAATTTATTTAATAAGAAACCTAAAGATGGAGATATAGTAATAAAATATAATAACTTATTTTATGTAGACTATAATTATACAAGAGAAAGGGAAGAAAAGATTAATAGTTTAATGAAAGGTATGTGGGAATAGTGAATGAAGAGATAAAGAAAACAAATTTTTTTAAGGATTGGGTATTACCGATATTAATAGCCGTAGTATTAGCTTTTCTAATAAATAAGTTTGTAATATTTCAAGTTAAAATTCCATCGGAGTCTATGGTTCCTACTTTAAATGTAGGCGATAGATTATTTGTTACTAGAGTCTATAATCCTGAAAACTTAAATAGAGGGGATGTAGTAGTATTTTACTCAGAAGAAAAAGATCAAGATATGATCAAAAGATTAATTGGTTTACCAGGAGATCATGTAGTTATTAAAGATGGTATAGTAAGTGTTAATGGTGAGACATTAACTGAAGATTATATAGGGACTCAAGATAATTATAATGGTGAATTTACAGTTCCAGAAGGAAAGTATTTCTTTTTAGGTGATAATAGATATTGGTCTTTAGACTCAAGATATTGGAATGATCCATATATTGATGGAAGTGAAATAAAAGGAAAAGCTCAAATAAAAGTATATCCATTTAAAGACTTTGGAAAGATAAAATAAGAACTTGGATATTATACTTTATAGTTAGTAGGAGATTTTAAAAATATGAACAACAATGAGAAGAATAGAAAAAATGGAGAAAAGAAAAACAATAGTAATAAAAAGTTTCTAATAATTTATGCAATTATAGCATTCTTATTTTTATACTCATTTTCAACTGCAAAAGAAATGTTAACTACAAAAGAAATTTCTTATAATGAATTTATAGAGATGGTTGAAAATAAAGAAGTTAAAGAGGTTACTGTTGATGGGACAGCGCTTGTAATAACACCACAAGATACAAGTGATATGAAGGGAAAGGTTCTTTACACTGGTAATGCAGATAACCCAGATTTAATAAATTTATTAATAGAAAATAATGTTCAATACTATCCTAAAATAACAAAACAACAATCTGTATTTATGGATTTCATAATAATAAATGTATTACCATTAGTATTAATGTTCTTCTTAGTTAGATTTGCCTTTGGAAAGATGGCTAAGAAAATGGGCGGAGGCCCAATGGGAATGGGTATGGGTAAAAGCAATGCGAAAGTATATGTTGAAAAAGAGATAAAGGTAAGCTTTGAAGATGTTGCAGGACAGGATGAAGCTAAAGAATCATTAACAGAAATAATAGATTTTTTACATAATCCTAAGAGATATACAGAAATAGGAGCTAAATTACCTAAGGGAGCTTTATTAGTAGGTCCTCCAGGAACAGGTAAAACTCTTATAGCAAAAGCTGTTGCTGGTGAAGCAAAGGTTCCATTCCTTTCAGTTTCAGGTTCAACATTCGTTGAAATGTTTGTTGGTATGGGTGCAGCTAAAGTAAGAGATTTATTCAAAGAAGCTGAAAAAATGGCACCATGTATCATATTTATAGACGAAATTGACTCTATAGGTAAGAGCAGAGATAACCAAATGCAAAGTAATGATGAAAGGGAACAAACTTTAAATCAGTTACTTACAGAAATGGATGGTTTTGATACATCTAAGGGAATAGTTATTTTAGGTGCTACAAATAGACCAGAAATATTAGATAAGGCACTTTTAAGACCAGGTAGATTTGATAGAAGGGTTATAGTTGATAGACCAGATTTAAAAGGAAGAATAGCAATTTTAAATGTTCATTCTAAGGATGTTAAGATGTCAGAGAATGTTAACTTAGAATCAATTGCAAAGGGAACTCCAGGAGCTGTAGGTGCAGATCTTGCTAATATAGTAAATGAAGCTGCATTAAGAGCAGTTAGAAATGGAAGAGACTTAGTTATCCAAGAAGATTTAGAAGAGGCAGTTGAAGTAATAATTGCTGGTAAAGAAAAGAAAGATAGAATTCTTTCTAAGAAGGAAAGAGAAGTAGTTGCTTTCCATGAAGTTGGGCATGCGCTTGTAGCAGGGCTTTTAGAGGGAACAGACCCAGTTCATAAGATTACTATAGTTCCTAGAACAATGGGAGCACTAGGATATACAATGCAACTTCCAGAAGAGGAAAAATATCTAGTTTCTAAGGAAGAATTAATGAATCAAATCATGGTTATGCTTGGTGGTAGAGCTGCAGAAGAGGAAGTATTTAACTTAGTATCTACAGGAGCTTCTAATGATATAGAAAGAGCAACTCAAACAGCAAGAAATATGGTTACTATATATGGTATGACAGAAAACTTTGATATGATGGCTTTAGAATCAGTTCAAAATAGATACTTAGATGGTAGAGCAGTTAGAAATTGTAGTGAAGAAACTTCAACTTTAGTTGACAAAGAAGTTTTATCAATAATAAGAGAGTGTCACCAAAAAGCAAGACAAATATTAAGAGAAAACAGAGATTTATTAGATAAGATTTCAGAATATCTATTAGAGAAAGAAACTATTTTCGGGGATGAATTCTTTAAATTCGTATATGAAAAATATCCAGAGTTAAAGATAAAAAGAGAAGAAGAAAAGAAAAATAGAGAACTTGAAAATAATAAAAAGGACTCTAAAGAAGTAGCGGCTGAAATAGAAGAAGACTTACAAGATGAAAAGGTTGCACAAGAGGTAATTGAAGCAGTAGAGAAAGAAGAAGAAAATATCATTAAAGAGGTATCCCTTGATAAAGAAGATACTAATGATAAAGAAATCAAAGATAAATAATAAATTGTAATATAAGGGGTTAAGGCGTTATTTCGGCTTAACCCCTCTAGTTGCTTTTATTAGAGTTTAGAAATAGTAATATATTATAGAAATTATATATTACTAAATGAAAGGTGTTGTTTGTTTGAATAGATTTGAATTTTTAAAAGAAGAACAAAATTTAGAGATAACTCTAAACTTATTAAGTAAAGAAATATTAAATTACATACAAAAAAGAAAAGATGTTGCAGATTATATATTAGAGTACAGAAAAAAGTTCATTGAGGAATATAGAGATGATGAAGATAAGGTAATGGAATACTTTGACCATGAGAGATATGTAAAGGAAGAAATGTATAGAACCATAGATAGAAAATTAGCGGAGTTTACAAAGTTAAAGCAATCACCTTATTTTGGAAAAGTTAATTTTGAAGATAATGGATATGCAGAACAAATATATGTTGGTAGATATGGATTAACTCCAGAAGGTAGTTTTGACCCTGCTATAGTAGATTGGAGAGCTCCAGTTGCTTCATTATTCTATAAGGGTACATTAGGAGAAACTAGCTATAAATCACCAGATGGAGAGGTTCCGGTAGATATATTAGAGAGAAGACAGATAATAGTTAAAAAAGGTAAGCTAGAAGGTTTCTTCGATTCAGATGTGGATGTTAAAGATGATATTCTTCAAATGATTTTATCATCAAATGCAGGAGAAAAGCTTAAGGATATAGTTATGACTATCCAAAAGGAACAAGATGAAATCATAAGAGAAGAAAGAATGAAGGTTGTAGTAGTTAATGGAGTTGCGGGTTCAGGAAAGACAACAATTGCCCTTCATAGAGTTGCATATCTTTTATATAATTTTAGAGAACAATTAGGAGATAAAGTATTAATATTAGGACCTAATGATATCTTTATTGATTATATAGGAGATGTACTTCCTACATTAGGTGAAAGTAATGTTAATCAACAAACATTTGCTCATTTTGCAATAGATGAAATCGGATTAAATGAACCAGTAGTTGATTTTACAGTTTATTTAGAAGAAGTTTTAAAAGGTAATAAAGAAGTTATAAATGAAATTAAATATAAAGCTGGCGAAGAGTTCATATCTATTTTAGATAAAAAATGTGAAGAGTTAGAAGCAAATTACTTTAACTTTAAGCCAGTTAAGTTCTTTGATGAAGAGGTAGTTTCATTAGAAGAGATTAATGAATTGTTTGAAAAACATTATAAATATATGCCTTTATTTAGAAGAAGTCAAAAGATAAAAAGAGTTATTACAGCAAAACTTAAAGATAAAAGAGATGAGCTAGTAAGAAACTTAAATGCAGAAGTTAAGGATAAAATTGCAAGTCTTTCAGAGGATCAATTAGTTATTGAACAAAATAATATAGAGTTCCAAAGAAGAATAAGAATCAGAGAAATAGTAAGAGAACTTATGGCTCAAAAAGAAAATTTAGCAAAATGGATAGATAATGAAAGTATAGTAGATATCTATAAAGAGTTTACTAATACTGAAAATCTATCATACTTAGATTTACCTGCAATTCTTTATTTAATGATTAAACTTGATGGTAAGAAAACTAAGCAAGATATTAAGCATATAGTAATTGATGAGGCTCAAGATTATAG
Organism: Clostridium sp.; assembly: GCA_017383505.1. Classification (GTDB taxonomy): domain Bacteria; phylum Bacillota; class Clostridia; order Clostridiales; family Clostridiaceae; genus Clostridium. The sequence continues at coordinate 2,483 of JAFNXG010000103.1, read as the reverse complement.
TATGTTACAGTTTATCGTATTAAAAGAGTTAACAGGTTGTAGAAGCTACACTATAGTTGGAGATGCAAATCAGAGATTAATAAAAGTAGAAGAAGAGCCAGCAATGCTTAAGTTAAAATCCTTATTTGGTGGATTTGTTAAGAATTATGCTTTAAATAAGAGTTATAGATCTACATTCCAAATTATGGAGTATGCAAGTAAGCTATTAGATGAAAATGCAATAGTACCATTTGTAAGAAAAGGGAAGTATGATGTTGAAGAATTAGAAGTTAATAATGAAGATGATTTAATTGATACTATTTTAGAGACATTAGAAGATTATGATGATGAAAGCTATGATAATATAGCAATTATAACAAAAGATAAAGAAGATCTTAAGAAAATAGCACCAGAGCTTAAAAAGTTTACTAAGCTTTTAGCTTTTGATAGAGAAGATATTATTTATAGAGGCGGGAAAGTTATAGTTCCATCATACTATGCTAAGGGATTAGAGTTTGATGGAGTTATAATAGTTAACTTTGATGATAATACTGATGATTTAGTTAAATATATTATGGCGACTAGAGCTCTTCATAGATTAAGAGTAATAAATTTTAAATAAATATAATCATATTCTAGTTAAATTTTATATTAAACTTACTTGTAAGGTATTATTTAGAAAAAAATCTTTACAAAAAGTTTAAAAAATTGTATATTATAATAGACAAATAGATATGAAGTAGATAGAGGTTGCGATATTTAAGAGTATGTTTATTGAGGTAAGCGCAGTGATGTAAACAGAAAGGAAGTTTCGCCGAAACGTATAGTTGATGCTTTAAGACTATATCGTTGGGGTTATGTAGAATATATATAACACTGTCACAAATTTTTGTGAAGAGCTATCACTACGGTTATATTAATTAAAATAAATGCTTTAATTAAGTTATTTAGTATTTTGTTTTGATATATAGTCTTGAGTGATAAGCTCAAGACTTTTTTTAAAGTCTAATAAGTGAATTACTTATTTGAAAGAGCTTAAAATATATCTCCTTCAAGATATGAAGTCAAAGTATTAAAGTTTAAGGGGGAAAACTTATGCAAAGCACATTAAAAAACACAAGAAGAGGTTTTTTTAATAAGGTTAACAATGGAATAAAAGTTCCACATACTTTAGTTCTTATTTTTGCAATAATAGTTTTAGTTGCCATAGCAACATATATTGTTCCTGGTGGAGCTTATGAAAGAGTAGTAACTGAAATTAATGGACAAAGTAGAACTGTAGTTTTAAATGGTTCATTTACATATGTTGAAAACCAAGCACAAGGATTATTTGCAGTAATGCAGGCACCGATTAAAGGGCTTGAACAATCGGCAGAAATTATAGCATTCTTATTTGTAGTTGGTGGTTCATTTAGCTTAATAACAAGAACAAAAGCGATAGATTCAGCTATTGCTAAGGTAGTTAATATTTTTAAAGGAAATGAAATATTAATAATTCCTATTATATTTACATTATTCTCTCTTGGTGGAGCAACTTTTGGTATGACAGAAGAGGCAATACCATTTGTAACAATATTAGTTCCATTAATGCTTGCTTTAGGATTTGATAGTATATTAGCAGTTGGGATAAGTTATTTAGGATGTATAGTAGGTTTTGCAACAGCTATGCTTAATCCATTTACAGTAGGGATAGCTCAATCAATAGCTGAAGTTCCATTATTCTCAGGAGTAGAATATCGTACACTTGCATGGGTAATAGCAACAGCTGTAGGAATTATATTCTTATTAATCTATGCAAAAAAGATAAAGAAAAATCCAGAGTTTAGTCCAATGTATAAGTTGGATAAAGTAAAACGTGAAAAATTAAGTGAAACTCAAAGTGAAGATATTAAATTCACACTTGCACATAAAATTATTATGGCTTCAATAGGGGTTTGTTTAGTAGTTATAATAGTAGGAGTATTGAAGTTAGGATTCTGGATTCCAGAAATAGCAGCAGTATTCTTAATAACAGGATTATTTGCAGCTATAGTTGGCGGATTAAAATCTGATGAAATGGCAGAAGCATTTATAGCAGGTGCTAAAGATATGATTGGGCCTGCAATGGTAATTGGATTTGCAAAAGCAATAGTAATAATAGCTGAAAATGCTCAAATTATAGATACAATATTATATGGATTATCATCATTCATAGGAAAATTACCATCATTATTAGCTGCATGCATGATGTTACCAGTCCAAATGTTTATAAATTTCTTTGTAATTTCAGGTTCAGGACAGGCTGCATTAACTATGCCAATATTAGCACCATTAGGTGATTTACTAGAGATATCAAGACAAACAACAGTATTAATATTCCAATTAGGAGATGGTTTCTCAAATGCTATATTCCCAACATCAGGGGTATTAATGGCATGTTTAGGAATGGCTGGAGTACCATATTCAAAATGGTTTAAATGGATACTTCCATTACAAGTAATATTATTTGCACTTGGTATTATATT
>JAFNXG010000102.1 GCA_017383505.1 Clostridium sp. | reverse complement strand
CTTCCGATCTTGGAGAGCAAATTGTATCTACAAAATGGATAGAGGAGAGTACAACAGAACATAGCCGTTGGAAAAAGCTTAACCTTCCTTATGGATATTTATGGTGGATTAACAATGATATAGAAGATGGATTTGCGGCTATGGGTGATGGAGGAAATGTTATTTATGTAAATAAAGATAGAAATATTGTAGTTGCTATTACATCAATCTTTAAACGTAATGTAACTGATAGAATAGACTTTATTAAAAATTATATTGAGCCAATATTTGAGTAGTAAAGTAAATTAAATGAGATGTTTATTGAAAAAACTTTGGCACATCAAAGAGCAGTTTTTAGAGAATTAATTAATTGAAACACTACTCTAAAGGAAGGAGTAGTGTTGATGTGGTTAATATGAGTGTGGAGGATGCTTGCCAATTCTTTAATGATAATAAGAAAATCATTATACAATAAAATTAATAATTCCATATATTGTATGGCATATCATAAATATAATGGATAATATAAAAGCAAATATATTTTTTCGTGCTATAGAAAGTATCATAAATGCTACACAGGGAGCAATACATAAATCTAAAATTACCAATGCATTTACAATACCTATATAGTATAAAATCCATCCTACAAAATATATAATTATGGCAATAATAATCAACTTAAACCATATTTTTTTCATTGGCTTTTGGCAATGTTTATTTTTAATTATACATAAAGCTATAACCATAATTACTTGAAAAATTGAAGCAAGCAGATCTATTACTGGGGTTATAGATTCATTTCTCAATATATCATTTGAAGTTGGAACTGCAAACCATATAAAATTGGGGAGCATAATTATCAAGAATAAAAGTAATCCCAAAATATCAAAAGCGAGTTTATATTTTCTTATTTCAAACATTGTTTTATCTCACCTACAAATTTCTAGTTGTATATATAATAGCAAAAATAGCGTTACTTAGCATTATAATACTATTGTAAATTAAAACAGAGTTTAAATAAAAGTTATAGTTTAACGTTGATTTATGAATAATATTAATAATGTATATAAATATATAGATTAATGTTAATTTTAGTTGATAGAAAATGTGTATTAAAGCAAATAAAATAGATATGAGGAGTATGAAAAATATGATTAGTAGAAATTTAAAAAGTTTAAGAAAAAAATATCAGTATACACAAGATGATATAGCAGAGAAGCTCAATGTTTCTAGGCAATCAATAGCAAAGTGGGAAAGTGGAGAATCTACTCCAGATATATATAACTGCATTAAGATTGCAGAATTATTTAATGTTGAATTAAATAATTTAGTTAATCATTCTGAAGAGGAATCAGGACTTGTAATACCACCTAAAGGTAAGTATTTTTTTGGTTCAGTTTTAGTTGGAGAAAGAGGTCAAATTGTAATTCCAAAAGAAGCAAGAGAGAAATTTAAGATAAACTCAGGAGATAAACTATTGGTACTAGGAGATGAAGATAGAGGAATTGGTATTGTTCATGAGCGTGATATACTAAACTTTGTTGGAATGATTGGAATAGCAATGAAGGATGATTAAAATAAGATATGGGGGAAGGTACTATGGAAGCTATAAAGACTGTTAATTTAACAAAGCAATATAAAAATTTTATAGCTGTTGATAAATTGAACTTACAAATTGAGCAAGGAGAATTATTTTCTTTACTTGGTATTAATGGTGCAGGAAAAACTACAACAATAAAAATGCTTTCTTGCCTTACAAAACCTACAACTGGAGATGCTTTTGTTGGTGGTAATAGTATTATACATAATGAAACAAGTGTTAAAAATATTATTGGTGTTTCACCACAAGAAACAGCAGTTGCTCCAAATTTATCAGTGAAAGAAAATTTAGAGCTTATATGTGGGATTTACAGTTTTTCAAAAGAAAAAAGTAAAGCAAAAATAAAGGAGCTTTCAGAGCAATTCAATTTACAAAGTATTCTAGATAAGAAAGCAGGAAAACTTTCTGGTGGATGGCAACGTAGAGTAAGTATTGCAATGGCTCTTATAAGTGAACCAAAAATATTATTTCTTGATGAGCCTACTTTAGGATTAGATGTTATTGCAAGAAGTGAGCTTTGGGATATTGTTAATTCTTTGAAAGGTAAAATTACTATTATACTTACAACACATTATATGGAAGAGGCAGAGGCACTTTCTGATAGAATTGGAATTATGAAAGATGGGAAGTTATTAGCACTAGGAACTGCTAGTGAGTTGATTGAAAAGACAGGCACAGATAGATTTGAAAATGCCTTTATTTCAATAGTAAAGGAGGCTAAAATATGAGAATGCTTACATTTTCAAAAAGATGTGCAAAGGAAATTTTAAGAGATCCACTTAATATAATGTTTGGATTAGGTTTTCCAATTGTCTTATTGTTGCTACTTACTGCAATACAATCAAATATTCCAGTAAGTTTATTTGAAATTGAAAGTTTAACACCAGGTATTACTGTATTTGGTCTTTCATTTATGACACTTTTCTCTGCTACATTGGTGGCTAGAGATAGAGAAAGTGCTTTACTACAAAGGCTATATACTACTCCATTAAAAGCTTTTGATTTTATTATAGGATATATAATACCGATTTTACCAATTGCAATATTACAATGTACAATTTGTTATGTTGTAGCAATCTTTCTTGGACTACCTGTTACGATAAATATTGTATATACCATTTTAGCGATTATTCCTTTTGCAATTTTCCATATTGCACTTGGACTTTTATGTGGAAGTATTTTTAATGTAAAACAAGTTGGGGGTATTTGTGGTGCATTACTTACAAATTTATCTGCTTGGCTTTCTGGAGTATGGTTTGACTTAGAACTTGTAGGAGGTATATTTGGTAAAATAGCAAATTTATTTCCATTTGTACATGCAGTAGAGCTTGAAAGAGCCATGATAAATGGGGACTTTGTAGGAGCAATATTAAGTATCTATCCTGTTGCTATATATGCCATTGTTGTAGTAATTGGTGCTGTATTATTATTTTTATGGCAGATGAAAAAACAATAAAGTTTTATAAAAATTAAATATAAATAGATAATAAGAGTGGACAAGGTAATTTGTCCACTCTTATTGAGTTACATTATTATTAAATATGTGGTATATAATAAATAGGAAAAGTATGGATTGTTTATAAAGGAGAAAAATATGAAGGAAATATTATTAATAGAAGATGATTTAGATTTAGCTAGAGAGTTATCATTATCTTTAAATAAATGGGGATTTAAAGTTTATCAGATAGAAAGATTTGATGATATATTAAAAGAATTTTTAGAGAAAAAACCTATGTTAGTAATAATGGATGTAAATCTACCTTATTTTGATGGATTTTACTGGTGTGAAAAAATAAGGGATATTTCAAAGGTTCCTATAATATTTTTATCTTCAAGGGACTCCAATATGGATGTAATAATGGGAATAAATAATGGAGGAGATGATTATATTACAAAGCCATTTTCTGTAGAAGTATTAATAAGTAAGATAAATGCTTTACTTAGGAGAAGTTATGATTATGTAAGTTCTGATTCACTTCTTTATTATGATGATATTATTTTAGATACAGAAAAATGTATATTGAAAAAAGCCGATAAATCAGTAGAGTTAACTAAAAATGAGTTAAAGATATTATCGTTATTAATAAAAAATAAAGATAAGGTAGTATCAAGAGATAAGATTATGATGAGTCTTTGGGATGATGATGAATTTGTAAATGATAATACTCTAACTGTTAATATAACAAGGCTTAGAAATAAGTTGAAGGATATAGGAGTTGAAGATTTTATAAAAACTAAGAAGGGATTAGGGTATATGGTATAGTGAATATCAAAGAATTTTTAAAAGAAAAGTTATCAAATTTTATTTATAGTGCAGTTTTATTTTTAATAATTAATATATATCTTTTTTCTTTAAATAGTATAAAAAATCTAAGTGATTTAATATATTTAGATATTTTAATTATAACGATATTTATTGGCTTTACTATTTTAGACTATAGAAAAATGAAAGATAGATATAGCTCTATAATGGAACTAATAGAAGATGAAAAGGATATTGATAGTTATTGTATAGATGATAATTTTTTAGAAGGAAAAATAATTAATTATATTATAGATTATAAGGATAAAAAACTTGAGAATGAAACTAAAGAGTGTGAAAATCAGTTGAAAGACATGGAGGAATATATTTCAAGATGGGTTCATGAGATAAAACTACCCTTAAGTGCTATGAAAATCATACTAGATAGAGATAGTGATGATATGATTTCAAGTATAGAAAATGAACTAGAGAAAATGAATTTTTTGGTTAATTCAGTTATGTATGGGAGTAGGGCTACGGCTTCAGCAGAAGATATTTTTATAAAAGAAGAGAATTTAAAAGATATTGTAAGAACAGCAGTAAAAAGTAATTCTTTCTTTTTGATAAAAAATAATATAAGTCCAAAACTAGGTGATTTAGATTTTAAAGTTTATACAGATAAAAAGTGGATTATATATGTTTTAGGTCAGCTAATAAACAATTCTATAAAATATTCAAAAGAAAATGGAGTTATTGAGTTTAGTGCTGAAGATAAAGGAGAATTTATTGAGCTAAAGATAAGAGACAATGGTATAGGAATAAATGAAGAAGATTTAGAGAGAGTTTTTAATAAAGGATTTACAGGTAGTAATGGCAGGAACTCAGTTTATAAATCTACAGGAATGGGCTTATATTTTTCTAAGAAGATAATTGATAAATTAAATCATAGTATTGAAGTTGAGTCGGTAAAAGATAAATATACTTTATTTAGAATTAGGTTTTATAAAATATCAGATTATCTTAGTGTTACAAAATTGTAACATTAGATGTTTAAAAGTAATGTTAAGTGAAGGAATCCTTAATGAAAAGCTATTAAAATAAGTATATAGTTTGAATTTGGAGGAAAGAAAATATGAAGGAAGTACTGAAGTTAAAAGATGTATCTAAGGAATACGGAGTGAAGGGATTTAAGTCTAAAGTATTAAATAATATATCTTTAAGTGTAAATGAGGGAGATTTTATTTCTATAATGGGGCCTTCAGGAGCTGGTAAAACAACTTTACTTAATCTTATATCTACTTTAGATAAACCAACTAAAGGGCAAATTTTATTAGACAATATAGATATAGCGAAAGTTAAAAATAAAGATTTATCAAAATTAAGAAGAGAAAAAATAGGATTTATATTTCAAGATTACAACTTGTTAGATAATATGAATCTTATGGATAATATAGCACTGCCACTTGCATTAGGTAGAAAAAGAAGTAAAGAAATTGAAGATGAAGTTAGAAGAATATCAAGAATATTTGGATTAGAGGAGCATTTAAATAAATATCCTTATGAATTATCAGGTGGACAAAAACAGAGAGGTGCTGCTGCAAGAGCATTAATAACTAATCCTAAAATAATATTTGCAGATGAGCCTACAGGTGCTTTAGATTCAAAGTCATCTTCAGATCTTTTAGAATGTTTAAAAAGAGCAAATGAAGAGGAAAATGCAACTATAGTAATGGTTACACATGATGCTATAAGTGCAAGTTATTCAAAGTCTGTCTATATGTTAAGTGATGGAGAAATAAAGTGTAGATTAGATTCTAACAATAATAAAAAAGAGTTCTATGGAAAAATAGTTGATATGCTGGCAGCTATGGGAGGTGCTGAGTAATGAGTATTTTTTCTATAGCCTACAATAACTTTAAAAATAATATTAAAGTTTATGGAATGTTTTTTATATCAATGATATTTTCAGTAGCAATACTAAGTAATCTTTTTATTCTTATACAAGGTGAAGCTTTTTCATTTTTAGGTGATATAAATGAAAATAATACAAAAGTTATTACTTCTGCAACAACAGTAGTACTTATTATCTTTATGATATTTTTTATATGGTATGCTACTAACATATTTTTAAAGAATAGAAAAAAAGAAATTGGTATATATACTTTTATGGGGATAGACTCATATACAACAGGTAAGATTTATTTTGTTGAAGTAATGCTTATAGGAATAACTTCTTGTTTACTAGGTACAGGTATAGGTATTTTATTATCAAAGTTATTTCAAATGATTATATTTAGATTTGCAGGTTTTAATATTGATATTAAATTTAATGTAGAGCCTAGAGCTATTTTTCATAGTGCCACAATATTTATGATTATATTCTTATTTATGAGTATAAAAGGATTTATAAACATTGTAAGAAGTAATGTTATAGAGCTTTTAAATGCAAATAAGAAACAAGAGAAGATGCCTAAAATTAATTTTAAAGTTTACTTAATAGCAATTTTATCTTTAATTATAATTGGTCTAGGATATAGATTTTCAGTTACAACAGGTTCATCAGGAAACGTATTTAATGCCTTTAAAGCTTTAGTATTAGTAGTTATAGGAACTTATGGATTTTTCGGTAGTGTAGTTCCTATAGTATTTAATATTTTAATAAAAAATAAGAACATTTTATATAAAGGTGAAAATATAATTACAATTAATAATTTAGCATATAGATTAAGAAAAAATTCAGCAACATATGCAACAATTGCAGGTGTTACAGCTTGTGCTATAACAGTTCTTGG
>JAFNXG010000101.1 GCA_017383505.1 Clostridium sp. | reverse complement strand
TCCGAAAGCAGACCAGCCTGACTTTCTACGAGCGTAGTTTGTGACTAAAATTTCGGTCCTTAGTTCGCTCACAAACAAACTCCTAATTCCCTAGCTTCATAAATACCCCTCTAGCTCAAAGCTTTGCTAGACTTCGTTCCCCACTTTTATGACACCAGCTACCCAAGACGTAGGCATCCTGGACTGATGAGCAAGCTATATTAAGCTGCTAATGCAAAATTTTCTTCTGCGTTTATATTTAATGCATACTTTATTTACGAGGTGACATGCTTGCCTCGGCCCGCTTATCAAACCCATCTTACCCCCGTCGAAGCCAAAACGCCCCCATGTTAGGTTAATAGGTCATAAACGCCTTACCTATTCAATTTTTAAAACGATATTTAATCATCGTTATTTTATTATAAAATATATATTTTAAACTGTCAACTTAACTTCCCTATTAAATCTATTCCAAAATAATTATATTATTCTTTTAAAAAAATTTTATTGCTTATTATTAATTATTCTCCACATAAACCATTTTTTAATTATTATATTTAAATTTATAAATATAGTTTTCAAATATATTTATAAATAAAACATATTGCATTTAATTTAGAAACATGCTATTCTAGATGAGCAGTTGGTACGTTAAAGTGCTAATTATTTATAGAGCCTAGTTTGTCCTTCGCCGGAGACTAGGCTCTATTTTTTATAACTTATTCACATACCATTGAAAATAATCCACAAACAAATTCATATTTTTACCATAATTGTTTATAACTTATAAAAACAATAAGACCTATTTAATAATTTCTAGTTTCATCCATAGAGCTATCCACTTTAAAAACCTCATTGTAACTTCCTAAATATCCTCTATAAAAATATCTAAAAGATATAAGTAATAATAAATATAATATGGTTATAAAATATTATTGTAAATGTAACTATTTTTATATAATTATCATTAACTTTATCTACTAAAACCTACAGTATGATATTTGTTTTGATAACTATATTTAATAATCTTACCTGTTTATCTTCTATAACTTTATTTTTAAGGCATTTCTTTATTTTCATATTAAATTTTTCCAATAAATCTAATTACGGTAAATAGTTCTTTAAAAATAGCTAATACTATTTATATTATTTTATTTAAATTAAAAATTATCTAAGCTATTATACTTATATAATTTATCCAAAGGAGTGACAATATGTTTTCCAATGATAAAAATAATAAAATCCAAAAAGAATCAAAAAATATTATATTTAAAATATTTTATTTTTTCTTTGTAATAATATCATTTTATTCATTTTTTTATTCTATAAACAAAACTTCATCAACCAACAAAATATATAATAATGATACATTTAACAATGTTGCTGTTAGTTCAAATATATATAGTTTTGAATCTCCTATTTCCACAGATCCATTTGAAGAAGAATTAAAATCATTTATTACTTCAGCTTTTAACATAAGAAATGATGGATTTCTAAATGGAGATGTTTCTAAATTATATAATTATTATGGTACATCTGAAGTAAATGGAAAATATTCATTAGACTATGAATTCAAAAGGATATCTTATTTACGAGATTGGGCTATAGAAAGAGCTATCATTTTTACTGCTATTGATTCATTTGTTATAATAAATAGTGTTACTAAAAATGACAATAAAATAATTATTGATTTAGATGAGCATTATACCTTCAAGTATATTTATAACAAACAATTTGCTGTAAATAAATTTACACTAACAATACCTCATATATTAACAATTTATAATTCTAATAATAATTCTTTTTATATAGATAAAGATTATTATTGTGACATATTTAATGATAATTTAAATAGATATACATTTACATTATCAGAAACACTTTTACCTTATACTAAAAGATTAAATACTAATTATAAAGTATCAAACATTTATTCTGAAAAGGACATTATTCGTTTTGATAAATCATTTTTTACAGATCATAAAGCTATTATTTGTGGATATGACTCAAATGGATATCCATTAATAAATAGCAATTTATTTAATATTTCAAATATGCCCTTTGATTTAGGTTGGAAAAAAGAAAATATAAAGCTTTCATATTGAAAATAGCTCGATAAGTAAATAAAGTAATTTACTTATCGAGCTATTTATTTCTAATATCTATTTCTTTCTTTCATTTGACGTTCAATATCTCTCTTATGAGCTTTCTCTAACATTGAATCTCTCTTATCATAGTTTTTCTTACCTTTACATATACCTAAAGCAACCTTAACTCTTCCATTTTTTAAATATAACGATAATGGTACTAAAGTATATCCATCTCTAGATACTAATCCTGCAAGTCTTCCTATTTGTTCTTTATGAAGTAAAAGTTTTCTTTCTCTTAAAGGATCAACATTAAATATGTTTCCTTGTTCATAAGGGCTAATATGCATATTTAAAATAAATACTTCTCCATTTCTTATATCAGCATAACAGTCCTTTAAATTACATTTTCCACCTCTAATAGACTTAACTTCTGTTCCAACTAAAGCAATTCCAGCCTCAATTGTCTCCTCAACAAAATAGTCATGACGAGCTTTTCTATTTTCAGCTAAAGAATTACTATTCTTCACTCTTGCCATATCCTCACCCACTTTTTATTTACGTGTTTTTTCTTCATTATACCAAGAAGACTTTAAAAGTACAATAAACCTAAATTATTCGTTAAATTCCTCTTCAGGTTCAACACCTTCTTCTATATAATCATCTTCTTCTGGTTTTACCCCAAACTCTTTTTTAACTTCTGCTATTATTGAAGCTGTTTCTTCACTAGGTATAATCTCTTCTAGATTTTGTTCACTACCTAAAATATCAAAGAATATCTCTCTATTATCAATATCAACTCTAGCGCATTTAACCTTTACAGAATCCCCAAGTCTATATATTTTTTTAGTTCTTTGACCTAGTAACATTAAACGTTGCTCGTCATAAACATAATAATCATCATCTAAATCTGTTATATGAACTAATCCTTCTATAGTATTAGGAAGCTCTACAAATATACCAAAAGATGTTACAGAAGAAATAATTCCTTCAAACTCTTCTCCTATTCTATCCATCATATATTCAGCTTTCTTTAAATCATCAACTTCTCTTTCAGCCTCTTCTGCTAATCTTTCCATTTCAGATGATTGTTTAGCTGCTATATCTACTATTGGAGCTAGTCTAGCTGCTCTCTTATCATCAATTTTACCATTTAAGAATTCCTTAATTATTCTATGAATTTGTAAGTCAGGATATCTTCTTATTGGTGAAGTAAAGTGACAATAGTATGTAGCTGCTAATCCAAAATGTGAAGAACACTCTGGAGTATATTTTGCCTTCATCATACTTCTTAATAAAAGTGTACTAACTACAGTTTCTTCTTTTTTACCTTTAACCTTTTCAAGAACTTCTTGTAAAATCCTTGGATGTATATCTTGTGTAGCTTTCATAGTATACCCAAGATTATAAACAAACTCTCTAAATCTATCTAATTTTTCTTCATCTGGATTTTCGTGAACTCTATAGACAAACGGTAAATTAGTCCAGAACATATGCTCAGCAATAGTTTCATTACAGACAAGCATAAATTCTTCTATTATTCTATTTGCTATTTCTCTTTCATATGGTTTTATATCAATTGGTTTTCCATTTTGATTTAAAATTATTTTAGATTCTTCGAATTCAAAGTCTATAGCTCCTCTTCTCATTCTCTTATCTCTAAGAATTAAGCAAAGCTCTTCCATTGTTTTAAAATCATCTACTAAATAATCATATTTTTTGATTAGCTCTTCATCATTATCCTTTAATATTTTTGTAACATCAGTATACGTCATTCTTTCAGATGTTCTAATAACTGTTTCTGCTATTTCATGGTCACAAACCTTACCTTTGTTATCTATAGTCATAAAACAACTTAATGCTAATCTATCAACCTTAGGGTTAAGAGAACATATTCCATTAGATAATTTCTTTGGTAACATAGGTATAACTCTATCTATTAGATAAACAGAAGTTGCTCTTTTTAATGCTTCCTTATCTAAAGGATTTTTTTCTCTTACATAATGTGATACGTCTGCAATATGAACTCCTAATTTGTATTTACCATTATCTAATTTTTCAATAGATACAGCATCATCAAGATCCTTTGCATCCTCTCCATCTATTGTAACCATTCTAAGGTTTCTAATATCTTTTCTTCTTTGTATTTCTTTTTCTTCTATTTCTTCTGAAATACCATCAGCATAAGCTAGAACCTTTGCTGGAAACTCTTCTGGAAGCCCATGTTTTTTAATTATAGTTAATATATCTAGTCCTTTTTCACCTTTTTTACCTAATACTTCTTTAATTATACCTTCTGGACTTCTTCTCTTTTCTGGCCATTTAGTTACTTCTACAATAACTACATCTCCATGGTTTGCTCCATTTTTATCTTTCTTTGAAACAAATATATCTTGATTTAATCTAGTATCTTCTGGTACTACAAATCCAAAGTTTCTACTATCCTCATAAACTCCAATTATTTTAGTATTAGCTCTTTCAAGTACTTCTACAACTTCACCTTCTCTTTTTTTACCATTAACATCATCTCTTGTAATTTGTACAAGTACTCTATCATTATTCATTGCTCCATTAATAAATGAACTTGGAATAAATACGTCTCTTTCTCCCTCTTCTTCAGGTATTAAAAATCCAAATCCTTTTTGATGAGCTTGAAGTTTTCCTTTTATTAATCCTAATCTTTCTGGTACAGCAAATTTATCCTTTTTAGTTCTAACTATTGAACCTTCTAACTCCATTACCTTTAATGCTCTTTTAAAAGATTTATACTCATCTGGATTAATATCAAAAACTGTTACAAGTTCTTGAATATCCATTGGTCTATATGCCTCTTCTCTCATGAAGCTAAGTAATGTTTCTTTTATTCCCATGTAATTTCCTCCACTTAAATTTATTTAACCTCATCCAATATTTTCTTATACACACTATTTATTATACTACCATATGTATGTTTTTTTATTCAATAATAACTACCTTAAATATCTATATTATAGTTTATTCAACTTTTATATCTTTAAACACATCTAAATAAAAATAGACCACTAATTAATAGCGATCTATTTTTATATTCTATATTATATTTAAAACTACTGTATTAATAGCAAATAAAAGCATTGTAATTATTGTAACTTTAGCTAACATAGCTTCTTTTGTTTTTGATTTATTCTTATTAAAGAATGTTTCACTTTTACTACCTTGAATTAACCCGCTTAAAGCATCAGCTTTACTCTTTTGCATTAATATTGAAACAACAACTATTAATCCTAAAACCGCTTCTAAAACAAATAAAAAATTCTTCACGGTTACACCTCCCATATAGTACTTTCGTGCATATTCGCTTTATTATATCATAACATAACAAGTATTATATATCAATGTTTTTTACAAATAACTCCATTAAAAAGTAATATTTACTTATTACTTTTACTATATAAATTTTAAGGTATATATAAAAAAACCTAAGATACTATAATTATCTTAGGCTTCATAAACTTATATTCTTTATTCTTTTATATTAAAGAATGCTTTCTTTCCTCTGTACTCTGCAACATCATCAAGTTCTTCAGATATTCTTATTAATTGATTATATTTTGCAACTCTTTCTGATCTTGCTGGAGCACCAGTTTTTATTTGACCTGCATTAACTGCAACAACTAAATCAGCTATAGTAGTATCCTCTGTTTCACCACTTCTATGTGAAATAACTGCTGTATAACCAGCTCTATTAGCCATTTCAATAGCATTTAAAGTTTCTGTTAAAGTACCAATTTGATTTAATTTAATAAGTATTGAGTTAGCAACACCCTTGCAAATTCCTTCTTCTAATCTTTGAGTGTTAGTTACGAATAAGTCATCACCAACTAATTGTACTCTCTTACCTAATCTATCAGTAAGTAGCTTCCAACCTTCCCAATCTTCTTCTGCCATACCATCTTCAATAGAGATAATAGGATATTTATTTACCCAATCTTCAAAGAAATCAACCATTTCAGATGCAGTTAAAGTTTTTCCTTCATGTTCTAATACATACTTACCATCTTTATAGTATTCAGATGAAGCTGCATCTATTGCTATAAAGATATCTTTTCCCGGCTCATATCCTGCTTTATTAATAGCTTCTATAATAACATCTATAGCTTCTGCATTACTCTTTAAGTTAGGTGCAAATCCACCTTCATCTCCAACACCTGTTGAATATCCTTTTTCATTTAAAATCTTCTTTAGTGCATGATAAACTTCAGCACAAGCTTGAACCGCTTTATCAAAATTATTAAATCCTACTGGCATAACCATAAATTCTTGAAGGTCAACTGAATTATCAGCATGTGAACCACCATTAATAATATTCATCATTGGAACTGGTAATACTTTCGCATTAACTCCACCAACATATTGATATAAAGGTAACCCTAAATAATTAGCTGCTGCTTGTGCTACTGCTAAAGAAACACCTAATATAGCATTAGCTCCTAATTTTCCTTTATTATTACTTCCATCAAGTTCTATTAGCATCTTATCAATATATGTTTGATCAAAAACATTGCATCCAATTAACTCTTCAGCTATTGTATCATTAACATTCTCAACAGCTTTTAAAACACCTTTTCCCATATAATAATCTTTATCGCCGTCTCTTAATTCAACAGCTTCATAAATACCAGTTGATGCACCTGATGGAACTGCTGCTCTTCCCATTGTCCCATCTTCTAAATATACCTCTACCTCTACTGTTGGGAAACATCTAGAATCTAAAATTTGTCTTGCTACCACATCTACAATTTCAACAAAATTTTTCATTTCATATCCTCCTTATTTTTAACATTAAATGAAATATTGGTATTTCGCACCCTAATGTCTAC
>JAFNXG010000100.1 GCA_017383505.1 Clostridium sp. | reverse complement strand
TTTATCATACATATAGCGTCTAATATTTTCATTTACATATTTTTTATATATTTCTCCTATAGGAGCATTATTTTCTTTTATTATTTTTACTGCTTTATCAAATTCCTTTTCACTAACTTCAATAGATCTTGAACAACCAGCAGATAAGATACATGGTGTTTGAAAAAGATAAACATCTAATCTATTGTCTTTTAATAATTTATATAACCATAGGCTACTATTTGAAGAATTAAAAGTTATTATATAAACAGGTTTTTCAATCATTTTAATTTTCCTTTTTGTAATATTACCTTAATTATTATATTCAACAACAATATATAAAGTGTAAGAGTAGAAGATAGAATTAAGTAAATAAAAGGCTAAATAGTAAAAGTTTCTTATAGTATTACAATATAGATTAAAATATTTAGTATATTATAGATTTGAAAAACTATAAATATAGTATATTAAGTATATTTTAACTAGGAGTGATTAATAACTATGATAAAGAAAAAGTGGACAGTAATAATGTATTTAAACGGAAATAATGAATTAGCTATAGAAATGGAAAATACATTTAAAGATGTATGTAATGTAAAGAGTGATGATACAAATATAGTTATACAAATAAGTAAAGCTCCAATTGAAATAGTTAATCTAATAAGGCAAGATAAAAGTAGTTATCAAGAAGACTGGGTTGGAACACGTAGGTATTCTTTAGTAGATGGAAAATTAGAGTTAAAGGAAGAATTTTCTAATTTAAATATGGCAGATTATAAAAGTTTATATAAATTTTCAGAATGGGCGGTAGAAAATTATCCAGCAGAAAGATATATGTTAGTAATTTCAGGACATGGATTTATAGTAGCCAGTTTATCAGACTTATGTGGAGATAATCCATATATAATGGGAATGTATGAAATGTGTTTTGCTATAAATAATATAAAGAAAACTTTAAATATAGATATATTGACATTAGATATTTGTAATATGAATACAGTAGAACTACTATATGAATTAGGAAAAAATAAAAATAATACAGTAAAGTATGTAATGACTTATATTAATAATGGGCCTCTTGATGGAATGGATTATAGAAATATTATTCCTTTATTAAATGATAAAAACACTAAGGATATTTTAAATGATATAACAAATCAAAGTAAAAATAATATTGTAGCATCAGAAATTAAACATGGAAAATTAGAGAAGATAAAAGAGATAAGTAATAAGCTATCTTTTTATTGGCTTTTAATGAAAGAAAAGAAGGCAAGTGAAAATGAGATTAAATTATATAAGTATCTATATGAAAAAATAGAAACTATAATTAATCAATTAATTGTAGTTAAAAGAAATGGAGAGAATAAAAAATCATTATTACATCTAATGTTTTATAATAAATATCAAATTGAAGATATAGAATCTTTTACAAAGTTCTATTATAAATTATCTTTTACTAAAAATAATTATTGCAGTAATGTAATAGGAAAAAAATCTACTTTAGATAAACCAAATATTCAAAAAACAAATATAGAACAAGAAGTTTTAGATACAAGAGATATAAAATTATTTATTAGTAATTTTAATGGAGATGCTCTAAATGAAGATGAGATAGAAAATATAGCAAAAAGAATATATAAGCTTAATAAATGGACTAATTTTTCTAAATAAATACAAATAAAAAGAGTTATAAAATAACTCTTTTAAAATTATAAAAAAACTTTTTAAAAAGTATTGAGTTCGATTAAATATTCTTCTATAATATTATTATGGAGGGATAAAAATGAAATTTAAAGGAAATTTTAAACAATATTTAATAGGGTTAATAGTAAGTTATTTAGTAATAGGGGTATTATTAGCGTTTAATAGTAGTCTTATTTTAGATATTTCAATAAGCTCAATAATTTTAGTTGGACCTTTTACATTATTTACTATAGCTTATGGGGTTATTACATTAAATAAAAAATATATAATTAGTGGAATATCAGTTGGTTTAGTTTATTTTGTAGCTTTATTAGCATTTAGTCCAATATTTATGTCAAGTAAACATAGAAACTTAATTGGAAATGTAAAAGAAGTAGAGTTTTCAAACAAAATAGAGCATATGGATTTAAAACAATTACCAATAATAGATAAAGAGTTAGCTTATAAATTGGCTGATAAGAAATTAGGTGAAATACCTAGTTTGGGAAGTCAAGTAACAATAGGAGAATTATCTTTACAAAGTGTAAATGGACAACTATATTACGTTGGACCATTAGAACATTCATCATTCTTTAAATGGTTTACAAATAGAGAGGGAACTAAAGGATATATTAAAGTTAGTGCTACTAACCAAAATGATGTTCAATTAGTTACTGAATTAAATGGTAAGGAAATTCGTTTAAAATATATTCCATCAGCATATTTATTAAATGATTTAGATAGACATGCATACTTAAAAGATATGAAGGCAGGACATACTGACTATACTTTTGAGTTAGATGATGAGGGGAATCCATATTGGGTAATTACTAGATATGATAATGCAATTGGAATAGTTGATAAAAAAGCAATAGGAACAGAAATAATAGATGCACAAACAGGTGAAACAAAAATTTATGATATAGAAAATACACCAGAATGGGTAGATATAATACAACCAATAGAGTATATAGATAACTATTTATATAAATGGGGAGAATTAGTACATGGTATATTTAACTTTAGTGATAAAGATAAGTTAAAGCCAACAGAAGGAATGAATATAATATTTAACAATGACAACTGTTACTACTACACAGGAATAACTTCAATAGGAAACGATGAAGGATTAGTTGGGTTTATGTTAACTGATACTAGAACAGGAGAAACTACAATGTACAAGACTGCAGGAGCAACTGAAGAAGCTAGTATGAAGTCTGCAGAAGGTAAAGTTCAACAATATGGATATACGGCTACATTCCCATATTTAATAAATATACAATCAGAGCCAACATACTTTATGACATTAAAAGACTCTAATGGGCTTGTTAAGCAATATGCAATGGTTAATGTTAAAAACTATAATACAGTTGCAGTAGGTGATACTCTTCAATCAACACTAAACAGATATTTAGAAGCATTAACTAATACTAATATTTCATTAGAAGGAAGTAATAGTGAAGAATCAATAACTGGAGAAGTTGAAAGAATTGGACTAGTAGTTAAAGATGGTTCAAGCATTTACGATATAAAAATAAAAGGTATAGATAAGTATTTCTCTGTATCAACTGAAACATCAAGAGAAGTTGCATTAACTAATGTAGGAGATACTGTTTTTATTAAGTTTATACAAGTTGGAGATGGACAATATATAATTACAAACTCTTTTGAAAATTTATCTTTAAAGAATAGCTCATCTAATAGTGAAAGTGTAGATAATACTATAGAAACAACAGATAGTATATCTAAAATGGAGTAAACTACAGAATCTTAATAAAAAAGATAAAAAAACTATCACATTTAGCTGTGATAGTTTTTTTTCTTTAAAATACTTAAAAAGTTAAGAAGTATCTTAGCTGTAATTCCCCAAATAACATAATTATTATAAGTAAAAAAAGGCACTTCATAAGAACCAGTAGAAAACTTATAGTCATGCTTTTTAGGAATTAGATCATATGGAAAATCATCATTAGGAATAATATCAACTTTATTTATAAATTTATCTGAAGTTGTGTTTAATAAATAATCTAGTGGTACAAAAAATACTTCTTTAACTTCAGCATAGTTAATTTTCATAGTGCTTATATCTTCAATATAAACTAGATAAGGATGAATTAAAGTATTAAAGGGAGAAACAAATATATCAAGTTGAGAGATAACATTTATTTTATCTTCATATATTCCTATTTCTTCATATGTTTCCCTTAATGCAGCCTCAAGAGGTGTTTCATATTTTTCTATTTTGCCTCCAGGAAAACAGATCTCATTTGGTTGAGTACGCAGTGTTTCAGCTCTTACTTCAAATAGTATGTGTAAAGAGCCGTTATAATTGACTATAGGAACAATAACAGAAGCCCTTTTAAAATTTTCCCAACCATTAATATATGGAGTATAATTCGAAAAAATATCATTTATATTATCAATCATAAAATCACCTAACTTATTTATATTAATTTCTAAAATGTAATATACACATTTATAAAGTAAATTTGAATAGTAAATAAAAAGAATTTATAATAAGAAATAGTATATTTAAGATAGAGCTAGGAGCTATTATGTATAAAGTTTGGTCAATAGAAGATATAAAATTAATTATAAATGAAATATCAGAAAAATGGAATTATCCATGTGATATAAAAATAGAAGTATCAAAAAGAGCAACTAAAAGAATGGGAGCTTTCTTTTATAGAATTATTAATAATAAAATAGAGCCAATAAAGTTTGTATTTGCAGAGTCATTATTAAATGGAAGTTATAGCGAAGATATTGTTAAAGAAGTTATAATTCATGAATACTTGCATTATTATTGTAATACTACGACAAATATTAATAACGGACATAATAAATTTTTTAAGATGATGTGTATGAAAAGTGGAATATCTAGTGATACTACATTTAAATATGGTAATAATATTAAAAAGAAAAGTTTAGAAAAGTACAAGTATAAAATATATTGTAGTGGATGTAAAAAAATTGTTTGTATGCATGCTAGAAAAGATGCAGCAGAAAGAAAATTAAGATTATATATATCTAAATGTTGTAATAAAAAGCTATTTTGTGATAAGCTTTTATAGTAAATTTTAAAATATAGCAATATTTAAATCAAAGGAGAATAAATTAATGAGTGAAGATATAAAAGATGTTCAAAATGAAGAAGTTCAAGTTATGACTTTTTTAGATGAAGAAGGAAATAAAGTTCAATTTGAAGCAGTAGCAAGAATATATTTAGAAGACAAAGAATATTTACTATTAGCTCCAATGGAAGATAAAGATAGTGAAGATATTTATGTTTTCAGAATAGATGAAGTAGATGGAAAGCAAGAATTAAATCTTGTAGAAGATGATAAAGAGTTCATAGCTGTAAAGAAAGAATATAGTAAGTTATTATACTAATAATAAGGAGAAAGAAAGTGCAAGAATCACAAATTGTAAAACTATTAAATGAAAACGAATTAGCAGATGTAGAAGTTTTAAAAAGAGATGAGGAATATGTTTTAATAAATTTTTATTTTGATTTTGATAAAGATGTACTAGATGCAGCAAAAGCATATTCTAATGAAGAAAGTAACTTAGAAGAATATAGTAAAGAATGGTATGCTGAATATTACTTCCCTTATCTTTATGACTTTGCAAATGATGAAGTTTTAGAAATAATAGAAGAAGTAATAGAAGAGCTAGAAATTGCTGGAGAAATAATGGCAGTTCAAATGACAGAAAAGACTAGTGATTATGTTCAATTTATGACATTATTTACTGAAGAAGATAGTAATGTATCGATAGAAGAGGTAGTAAAGGATTATATGTCTAAATAATTTTTACTATAATACATTTATTACCATTGAAGTTTGAATTAATTTTGATATAATAAGAGTATGAAATCCTGGTATGTGCGCTTAGCTTATGATGTTCAACCTACATTACATTTACGGGATTTGCAACATGTTTGTGGATGTCGGGCTTCATAATATCGGAAGATGGCAGAAGCAAATTGAGCAGAACCCACCTGCGAGCTGCAGGTGTGAATATTTAAGCGACCGGCATAATGGGATCCTATATTTGGAATAAACACCTCAATTTTGAGGTGTTTTTTTCGTATTATGCAGCTTTAGATTTAGATATAAGATATTTCTTTGAATGTTTTCTTTTATATTTTTTATAAACTATATATTGGTATTTCCATACATGCTTGTCTAAATTTTGAGATATGTATATAACAAAGCTATTTTTAGGAGATAAGAATTTTAAAAGTAAATTCAAGATTATCTTTTGTAAAACAATTTTATTTTTAATAGTTTTTTTATTCATAAGACACCTCTTTTATTGTTATAATTTAACATTATATGGATTATTATAACAAAAACGGTAAAAAAGTAAATTAATTTAGTCTTACAAAAAAATACAAAAGATTATTTTTAAATACATAAGTATCTTTAAAAGTAAATTTGCTAATACTATAAATTGTTAATAAGAGTAATATAAAAGATATAATTTGACGAAAAAATCAAAAAGATAGAATAAAAAATATTTAAAGTTGATATTAAAAAGAAATAACTGTAAAATAAAAATATAAAATAATATTGAAATAAATATTATAGTAATGTTGTAATTAAGATTAAATTTATCTATTCAATATTTAATAAGGTTTCATTAATATGAAGTCTAAAAAGAAAGGAAGTAAAAGAATATGGATTATACAAAAGCAAAAATAGATGATGTTATAAAGAGAATAAATGAATTATATAAAAAGAGTAAAGAAGAAGGTTTAACAGAAAAAGAAAAAGAAGAACAACAAATTTTAAGAAGAAGATATATAGATAATGTAAAAGCAAACTTTAGAGTTCAATTAGAGGGTGTTGAACTTAAAAATAGAAAATAGAGGGTGGATTAATATTGTCAGTTAGTGTAGAAAAATTAATTGCAGATTTTAATTTAGAAGTTTTAGTTGAAGGTGAAAAAGATGTAAGCATATCTGTTAACGATATAAATAGACCTGGTTTACAACTAGCTGGTTTTTATAATTACTTTGCTCCTGAAAGAATTCAGGTCATAGGGAAAGCCGAATGGAGCTTTTTAAGTGATATGGGAATAGAGTTAATGAGAAAAAGAATTAATAAATATTTCAGTTTTAACTCTAAATGTATAATTATTACTAGAGGATTAGAGCCACATAGTGAATTTTTAAAAGCAGCCAAAAAATCAAAGACATGGTTATTAAGAACTAATAAGGTTACTACTAAATTTATAAGTAAACTTACTATGTATTTAGCAGGAAAACTTGCTCCTGAAACAAGATTACATGGAGTTTTAATGGATGTATATGGTATAGGTATACTTATAACAGGAGAAAGTGGTATTGGTAAAAGTGAAACTGCATTAGAACTTATAAAAAGAGGGCACAGATTAATATCTGATGATGCAGTTGATATTAAAGAGATAGATGGAACTCTAATAGGTACATCACCTAGAATCACTATAGGGATGTTAGAGGTTAGAGGAATAGGTATAATAGATATATCATCATTATATGGATTAAGTTCTATATTACAGTCAAAAGACATAAACTTAGTAATGCATTTTGAACATTGGAAAGATGATGGTGACTATGATAGATTGGGTATTGATAAAGAGACACAAGAGATATTGGGTGTAAATGTTAGAAGGTTAAGAGTACCTGTAAGACCAGGTAGAAATATTGCTGTTATAATTGAAGCTGCAGCAGGTAACTATAGACATTCGTTAATGTCTGATGTTACACCAGTGGATATTATAGAGCAAAGAATGTCTGAAATGATTGAAGAAAAATAGGGGTTATTTTATGGGGAAAAATGAAAAGAAAAATGCATGGTTAAAGTACGATAGTCATGCAAAAAATGAAATTTTTGAATTTTGTGAAGGATATAAAAATTATCTTTCAGTAGCGAAAACAGAGAGAGAATGTATTCATGAAGCAATAAGATTAGCAGAAGAAAAAGGTTATAAAAACCTAAATGACCTTATAAAAAATAATGAAACATTAAAGCCAGGGGATAAAGTTTATGCTAATAATAAGGATAAGACTTTAGCATTATATTTAATAGGAAAAGATTCTATAGAAAATGGAATGAGAATTATAGGTTCTCATGTTGATTCTCCAAGATTAGATTTAAAGCAAAATCCACTATATGAAGATAGTGACCTAGCATTAATGGATACACATTATTATGGTGGTGTTAAGAAGTATCAATGGGTTGCATTACCACTTGCATTACATGGAATTGTAGTAAAGAAAGATGGTACTAAGATTAATGTAGTAATAGGTGAAGATGATAATGATCCAGTACTGGGAATATCAGATTTATTAATACATCTTTCAGCAAATCAATTACAAAAGAAAGCTAATGAAGTTATTGCAGGTGAAGATCTAAATGTATTAGTTGGAAATATGCCTTTAGAAGGAGCAGAAAAGAATGCAGTTAAAGAAAATATATTACTTCTTTTAAAAGATAAATATGATTTTGAAGAAGAAGATTTTATATCAGCTGAGTTTGAAATTGTTCCTGCAGGAAAAGCTAGAGATTTAGGTTTAGATAAGAGTATGGTAATTGGATATGGACAAGATGATAGAATATGTGCCTATACATCATTAATGGCTTTATTAGAAGTTGAAAATGTAGAAAAAACTTCTGTTATATTATTAGTAGATAAAGAAGAGGTAGGAAGCATAGGTGCAACAGGAATGCACTCAAGATTCTTTGAAAATTCATTAGCAGAAGTTATGGACAGAATGGGACAATATTCAGAATTAAGATTAAAGAGAGCTCTTCAAAACTCTTTAATGTTATCAGCAGATGTTACAGCAGCATTTGATCCAAATTATCCAAGTGTCTGTGAAAAGAAAAATACAGCTTATTTTGGAAGAGGATTAGTATTTAGTAAGTATACTGGAGCTAGAGGTAAGAGTGGATGTAATGATGCAAATCCAGAATTTATAGCTTGGCTTAGAAAGATTATGGATAAGAATAATATTTCATATCAAACAGCAGAACTTGGTAAGGTTGACCAAGGAGGCGGTGGAACTATCGCTTACATCTTAGCACAATATAATATGGAAGTTATTGATTGTGGTGTTGCTCTTCAAAATATGCATGCACCATGGGAAGTTTCTAGTAAAGTTGATATATATGAAACTAAGAATGGATATAAAGCTTTCTTAATAGAAGAATAATCAAAACAAAAAGGTATCGATTTTCGATACCTTTTTATTTTAATTATTAATTAAACATTTGAGTTAAGCTTGTTTAAGAACTTTTCAACTCTAGATTCTTCCATAGATTGAGAGCCTAAGATTCCGTGTTTTGCATCATCATCTTCATGACCATGAGAGTCAGAACCACAAGAAGTTATTAATCCTTTTTTATCTACAATCTTTAAGAAGTTTTCAGTA
>JAFNXG010000099.1 GCA_017383505.1 Clostridium sp. | reverse complement strand
GTAAGCTTAACTTAAAAGTTTGAGCTCTTCTAGAATCTCTTTTTGCTCTATATGTCTTTCTAGCTGGATTTCCCATTATTACACCTCCTTATTCCCCAAACAACTCTCTAAGCTTTGCAAGCCTAATATCAACATCGTAATCTAAACAACTACAATTTTCAACATTTTTGTTGGCACCACATTGAGAACATAGTCCCTTGCAGTCTTCTTTGCAAAGTCTTTTGATAGGTAAGGTTGAAATAATACTATTTTCAATAATTTCAGTGATATTTAATGTATCACTATCTACAAACATAGTTTCTTCATTTTGAAGTTCCTTATCGTTTGTAAACCTTTCTTCTATATCAATATCTATTGGATAGATAAAGGTATCTAAGCATCTAGAACAACTTAATTGTAACTTTGTTTTTATAGAAGCATTTATTACTATAACATCATTTTCTGATATTGCAACCCCTTCTACATCAACTTTTTCAATTGCTCTAATTTCTTCCCCTTCGAATTCAAAAGTTTCTAACTCGAATGTTAAAGATATTTGTTTTTTTCTGTTCTTTTTAGATAATAGATCTGAAAAATTAATAACCATATCTTAAGCTCTGGATATAATCCTCATACCTTACAAGGTATATTATACATTAAGTATAGCTTGAGCCAAAGCAAATTTTCACTCCTCGCTACAATATACTGAATTCAAACATAATTTATTATATAAAGGTCGACATTAAAAGTCAAGCCTATTTACATAATTACTTTTGGATTAATTCTAAAGTATCTCTAGCAATCATTAATTCTTCGTTAGTTGGTATAACAAATGCTTTAACTTTACATCCTGGTTTAGATATTTCTCTTACTTTACCTCTAACTTTGTTTGCTTCTGTATCTACTTCAACACCTAAGTATTCTAATCCTTTTAAGCATTCTTCTCTAGTTTCAGGTCCATTTTCACCTACACCAGCAGTAAATACTATAGCGTCTACACCACCCATAACAGCTGCATAAGCCCCTATAGTGCTTCTTACTTTGTATTCAAATGCTTTTAACGCTAATATAGCTCTTGGGTTCTTTTCTTTAAAAGCTCCATCTTCAAGATCTCTAAAGTCTGAGCTTAATCCTGATATTCCAAGAACTCCTGATTTCTTATTCATTAAATCGTTAACTTCATCTATTGATAAACCTTCTTCTTTCATTAAGAAAGTAACTATAGCTGGATCTATGTTACCACATCTTGTACCCATAGCTAATCCTTCAAGTGGTGTGAATCCCATAGATGTTTCAACTGATACTCCGTTTTTAACAGCACATACACTTGAACCATTTCCTAAGTGACAAGTGATTATTTTTAAATCTTTTATATCTCTTCCCATAACTTCAGCAACTTTTTGAGAAACATATTTATGTGAAGTTCCGTGGAATCCGTATTTTCTTATTCCGTGTTTCTTGTATAATTCATATGGAAGAGCATATATGAATGCTTCTTCTGGCATAGTTCCGTGGAAAGCAGTATCAAATACAGCTACCATTGGTGTATTTGGCATTAACTCTTCACAAGCATTAATTCCTATCATGTTTGCTGGGTTGTGAAGTGGTGCTAATTTAAAGCATTCTTCTATGTATGCTTTAACTTCTGCATCAATTATAACAGACTTATTATACTTTTCTCCACCGTGTACAACTCTGTGTCCTACTGCTGAAATTTCATCCATTGAAGAAATAACTCCATTATTCTCATCAACTAAAGCTTCTAAAACTAACTTTATTGCATCTTTATGGTCTGCCATAGGTTGTTTTACTATATATTTATCTCTACCTTCAACTTTTTGAGTTAAAACAGAACCTTCTATTCCTATTCTTTCAACTAATCCTTGTGCTAATGATTCTTCTGTTGTCATATCGATTAATTGATATTTAAGTGAAGAACTTCCACAGTTTATAACTAATACTTTCATCTTTGAACACCTCTTAAAATTATTTAGTTTTTATTTTGCAGTTTGAGCTTGTGCTTGAACTGCTGTTAATACTACAACATTAACGATATCGTCAACGTTACATCCTCTTGATAAGTCATTGATTGGCTTAGCAAATCCTTGACACATTGGTCCTATAGCTTCTGCACCTGCAAATCTTTGAACTAGCTTATATCCTATATTTCCTGATTGTAAATCTGGGAATATTAATACGTTTGCCTTACCAGCAACTTTACTGTTTGGAGCTTTTTGAGCTGCAACACTGTCTACGATAGCTGCATCTAATTGTAATTCACCATCAATTAATAAGTCTGGTCTTAATTGTTTTGCAAGTTCTGTTGCCTTTCTAACTTTATCAACCATTTCATGATCAGCACTTCCCATTGTTGAGAATGATAACATTGCAACTCTTGGTTCTACCTTACAAAGGTTACGTGCTGTATCAGCAGTTGCTATTGCAATAGCTGCTAATTGTTCATAATTTGGATTTGGATTAACAGCACAGTCAGAGAATAATAACATTCCGTCTTCTCCGTACTTAGATCCTGGCACCATCATAATAAAGAAACTTGATACAACTGATACTCCTGGTGCTGTCTTAATGATTTGTAATCCTGGTCTTAATAAATCTCCAGTAGTATGAACAGCTCCTGATACCATTCCATCAGCATCATCTAATTTAACCATCATTGTTCCAAAGTATAATGGATCTCTAACGATTTTATCAGCTTTTTCTAAAGTCATTCCTTTATTTTTTCTTGACTCGTAAAATGCATTTATGTAATCTTGAAGTCTATCTGATTTATTTGGATCAATTATTTCTACTCCTGTTAAATCAGCTCCAAGTTCTTTAGCTTTATCTGCTATTTTCTCTTCATTACCTATTAAAATTGGAAATGCTAATCCAAGCTTTTGGATTCTTTCTGTAGCAACAATAGTTCTTTCTTCATCACCTTCAGGTAAAACTATTCTTTGCTTATTTTCTTTAGCAGCATTCCATAATTTTTCCATAAGTTCCATGTCTAAATTTCTCCTTTCGACCCGTAGGGTGTCATCATCAATAATACTATACTCCTAAGAGTATACATTTTTCAATACCTAAATTACTCAAAAAATTAATTCTTTATATTATAAATTTTCTGAATTTTACTATAATATTTATCTTTTTAATAAACTCTTTCATCTCCTATTCTCTATGATATAATATTTTTATATTTTCCAAAAAGGAGTTTAAATATGAATATAACTGGAATAATTACTGAATATAATCCATTCCACAATGGTCACCTATACCATTTAACAGAAGCAAAAAAGAATACTAATTGTGATGCTGTTATATGTATAATGAGTGGAAACTTTGTTCAAAGAGGTGGCCCAGCAATAGTAGATAAATGGCAAAGAACTGAAATGGCCTTAAATAATGGAGTTGATTTAGTTATAGAACTTCCTACCTATTATGCTGTTTCTTCTGCTGAATTTTTCGCAAAGGGAGCTGTATCCATACTCAATAATTTAGGAGTTGTTAATAATTTATTTTTCGGTTCTGAATGTGGAGATGTAAATAAATTGACTACTATAGCTAAAACATTAGCAGATGAGGACTCAAAACTAAAATATATAATAAAAGAAAATCTTGCTAAAGGTGAAACATTTGCAAAAGCTCGTGAAAAAGCCTTAATAAGTTATTTAAATAATGAAGATCTAAATGAAATCCTAACTTCATCTAATAACATTTTAGGCATAGAATATATAAAGTCTATTATTAGAATGAATAGTAATATAAAACCTTTTACTTTAAAAAGAGAGGGTTCTAATTACAATGATAAAATTTTATCAAACTCATTTTCATCTGCTACATCTATTAGAGAACTACTTAAACAAAAAGCTTCTATTGAGTCTCTTAAGGATTCAATTCCAAAAGAATCTTATGAAGTTTTAAATAATCTATATAATAATTCTTATCCATTTGTTTTTGATGAAGATATGTTTAAATTTATTAAATATAAACTTCAAACAAATTGCATAAACTTTAATAATCTTTATGAAATAATAGAAGGCTTGGAAAATAAATTATTAAAAGAAATATCTTCTTCAAATTCTTACGAAGAATTTATTTTAAATATTAAGAGTAAAAGATATACATATAGTAAGATATCAAGAATATTAACTCATATATATATTGGTTTAGATTCTGATTCTTTCTTAAATATTGATGATACTAACAATCTTTATGCAAGAGTATTAGGCTTTAATAAAAAAGGGAGAGAGATTCTTTCACTAATAAAAAGAAATTCATCTATACCTCTTATAACTAAGATTCCACGCTTCTCTGATAATCCTTTATTAAAACTAGATATCCAAGCTACAGCAGCTTACTCTATTTTAAATAACAAATTAAATCCTAATAGCGATTATCTTATAAGTCCATTAATAAAATATTAATATTATTTCATATATACCGCATATAAATACTATAGATGGGAGGGAGTACCATGTATAGTATTATTTTTTTATTAGTATGCATATTTTTCTTATTGTTAATACTATTTAAGCTATTTAACAAAAATAAAAACTATTTTATGTGTCTTTTAATTACAGGCTTTATCTTTCTTTTTATTTATAATTTAGAAAGTTGTATAGATGCTGCTTTAGTTGGCGTTAATTTAGTTATAAAAACTATTATACCCACAATTTTTCCTTTTTCAGTAATATGCAATTTGTTAATTTCTTACGATGGGGTTGGCTTATATTCAAAAATATTAGGACCTCTTATATGTAAACCACTTAAATTATCAAAAGCTTCTTCTTTTCCAATAGTAGCTAGTTTTTTAAGTGGCTATCCTCTTGGATGTAAATACTGTTGTGATTTATACTCTTTAGGTTATATTGACAAAAAAGAGTTTTATAGACTTTTAAATATTGCTAGTAATTGTAGTCCAATGTTTATAATGGGCTCTGTTGGCGCTACTATGTTAGGAGATGTGCAATTAGGACTCATCCTTCTTATTGCCAATTATTTATCCCCTATAATTGTAGGTATTTTAACAATCCCAAGACATACAAAATCATTTAATACTAACGAATTAGATAATACCCCTATAAATAACAACTTTGGATCAGCCTTAAAATTAGCATTAGACAACGGAATAAATACTACCTTACAAGTAGGTGCATTTGTAGTTATATTTTCAATAATTGTAAGCATAATAAAAAACAATACTTATATAAGCATTGTTTTTAGTAATATAGAAACTTTTTTAGGCGTTCCTAAATCCTCAATCTATGGATTATTTTTAGGAAGTATTGAGTTTACTAATGGCTGTAAGCTCATAACGACTCTACCATTAACACTTCCTTTTAAACTCTCTATAATAAGCTTTATTTGCTCATTCTCTGGATTATCAGTTATAGCCCAAATAAGTTCTTTCATTTGTAAATATGATATATCTTTGATGAAATATAGCTTTATGAAGTTTATTCAAGGAATATTTAGTTTTATAATAACCTTTATTATAAGTAGTATATTTTCATTACAATATACTACTTATACATCCTCAGCAAACGTAAATAACTACAATATCTCTCTAGTTATTTCTGTTACATTTTTACTTCTACTATCATTAAATTTTTTATTTTTATTTATTAAAAAATTACATAGATCTTAATTCAGCTATGTTTTCTTTAATTATTGTTCCTGTTTTTGTTAAATTTTCGTCTATATCTTTGGCAACTTTTTCAAATGATTCTTGCATAGATTTAATTAATTCAGCTTTTTGTTTTTCTATTTCAATATCTAGCTGCATTAAAATTTCGTTTGAATACTCTCTAGATCCTAATCTAATAGCTTTAGCATCTCTTTGTGCTAAGGCTATTATTTCATTAGCTTTCATCTTAGCTTCTTTAACAAGGTTATGATTATCTAAGTTATGCTTCATCATCTCATAGCCTTCTTTTTTAGCATTATCAAATTCCTTTTTTGCTTCTCTAAGAATCCTATCTTTTTCGTTAACAACCCATTGAGCTTTTTTAAGTTGATCTGGTAAATAATTTATGATTTGATCTACAACTTCATCAAACTCTTTCTTATCAATAATTGTCTTACCTGTTATTGGCATTTTAGGCGAACTATCTACCATCTCCTGTAAATACTCTAACAACTCAATAACATGTAATTCTGCCTTTTCCAAAATAATCCCCCTGACTTTCTATCCCTTAATTTTTTTAATAACATCATCAACTATTTCATCTGGAACTAACCCTTTAATATCTCCACCAAACTTAGCTACTTGCTTAACCGATGAAGAACTTAAAAATGAATTAGCAGCAGATGTAGTCATAAATAATGTTTCAACATTTGAATCTAATTGTGAGTTCATAAGTGCCATTTGGAACTCATACTCAAAATCAGATACAGCCCTTAACCCCTTTAATATAACTCTAGCATCATTTTTTTTAGCTAAATCAACTAAAAGTCCTTTAAAGCTAACAACCTCTACATTTTCTAGATGGCTTGTTACTCTTTTTATAAGTTCAACCCTTTCTTCAATAGAAAATAGTCCTACTTTATCAACATTTACTAAAACTCCAACTATAAGTTTATCAAAAACTTTAGATCCTCTTGTAATAATATCTAAATGCCCATTTGTAATTGGATCAAAGCTTCCTGGATAAATTGCAACTCTCATACTATTCTCCTAAACTATTCTGAAATATATTTATAATAACATACTGTTGTATTACCATATTTTTTACTTTTAAATAGTTTTATATTCTTGTATCCTTCATAAATTTCTTCTATTGAATCTATTTTAGTTACTATTATACCATCTTCATTTAACATTTTATTTTCTTCAACAATCTTAATTGCTTCAGGTATCATTTCCTTACAATAAGGTGGATCTATAAAAATAACATCCATAACTTTACCCTTACTTGCTAACTTTCTAAGAACTTCATATGAATCCATATTTAAAGGGAAACAAAAATCGCTAAACTTTAAATTTTCTACATTTTGTTTTAATAACGGAAACGTCACAGCACTTTTGTCAACTAAATATACTTCCTTAGCCCCTCTACTTGCTGCTTCTAAGCCTAAACTACCTGTTCCAGCAAAAACATCAATTACTGTTGCATCTAATAAATAATTTTGAATCGTACTAAACATAGCTTCTTTTACTCTATCTAAAGTAGGTCTAGTTTCCATTGTTGCTGGAGGTATTAACTTGCGTCCTCTTGCTTTTCCTGCTATAATTCTCATTTTATTTCCTCCTTCGTCATTAACATTATAATTCTAACATATATTTAATTTATTAACAATTTTTTATTATCGAAATACATCTGTAAAATTATCTAAAGGTATATTTCTAGTTAAAGCAAATATATTTACTCCATCTTTCTAGGGAATTTTTTACTTCATTACAGAACTTAACCTTCTCTTCCTCATCAGAATCTAATAATATTTTTGCTTCACTCTTAGCGCATCTAAGTATATTCATATCATCATATATATTAGCCAAAATAAACTCTTCATCTCCACTCTGTCTTCTTCCAAACATCTCTCCCGAACCTCTTAATTTTAGGTCCTCTTCTGATATATAAAAACCATCTGTAGATGAAGTCATTATTTCCATTCTTTTTTTAGTATTTTCAGTTTTAGCCTTAGCAATTAATACACAATATGATTCATAACTTCCTCTTCCCACTCTTCCTCTTAATTGATGTAGTTGAGCAAGGCCAAATCTTTCTGCATTCTCAATAATCATAACAGATGCATTAGGAACATTTACACCTACTTCTATTACTGTAGTCGAAATTATTGCCTTTGTTTCATTATTTTTAAATCTACTTATAATTTCATCCTTTTCTTTAGGCTTCATTTTACCATGTAAAATTTCTATAGGTATTCCCCTAAATACTCCATCACTTAATTCATTATATAGCTTTTCAACTGAATTTAGCTTCATATCCTCATCTTCATCAATTAAAGGACACACTATATAAACTTGACGTCCCTTATCTATTTCATCTAAGGCTAAATCATAAGCGGAAAACCTCTCACTTTCATTAAAGAATCTAGTATCAACTGGCTTTCTTCCTGGTGGTAATTGATCTATAGCTGATATATCCAAATCTGAATAAACATATAAAGCTAATGTTCTAGGTATAGGCGTTGCTGTCATAACCATAACATCAGGTCTTCTTCCTTTATTTATAAGTCTACTTCTCTGCTCTACTCCAAATCTATGTTGTTCATCAGTTATAACTAAACCTAAATTCTTAAAATCAACATCTTCTTGAATTAAAGCATGAGTTCCTATCACTATTACAGGCTCATCTGTCTTAATAAGCTCCTTAATACGTCTCTTTTCTTTTAAAGAAGTACTTCCTGTTAATAATTCAATATGTATACCAAAAGGTTCTAAAAGCTTCTTAGCTTCTAAATAATGTTGATTAGCTAATATTTCAGTAGGAACCATTAAAGTTGCTTGATATCCATTTTTAATAACATTAAACATAGCAATTAAAGCAACTACAGTTTTTCCACTTCCTACATCACCCTGAACTAATCTATTCATTGGCCATGGACTCTTTTGATCTCTTAAAATTTCTCTAACTACTCTTGTTTGAGCCTCAGTTAGACTATAAGGGAGTGCTGCTTTTAAATCTCTTAATTCATCTACCAATTTAAATGTAATCCCATTTTTAGTTCTAAGATTTTTCTTTAGCATTAATAATTTCATAGAATAAGTAAATAACTCTTGGAATTTTAATCTATTAATGGCTAACTCCAGCTCTCTCTTCCCACTTGGAAAATGTATATTTTTTATAGCAAAATCTAAGTTAGTCATTTTATATTTTTCTAATAAATACTTTGGTAAATTATCTTTAATACTTATTTGATCTAAACAATTACCTATAAGTTTAATTAATATTTTATCTGTTAACTCACCTTTTAAACTATACTTAGGAACTATTTCATTTTGTTTAGCAAGTTTTATACCAACAATAGGATTAATAACTTCTAATCTATTAGCAATCTTTTTATACTTACCCATTAAATCATATTCTTGACCTATTTTAAATGTATTTTTTATAAAACCTTGATTAAACCACTTTCCTACTACTAAATTCCCTAAGTAGTTAAATCTTATTGTTGTTAATATTTTACCTGTTTTAGTTTTTACATCTCTATCTATTCCTACACAAATACATGATAAAACCTGTTTATCCTCTTCATCTATTTCATTAAATGGAATATTACTTCTTAAAAATTCATAATCTCTCGGAAAATATAATAACAAATCTAAAACTGAAAAAATACCGCATCTATTTAACTTTTCTAAAAGTTTCGGCCCAACGCCCTTTAAACATTTTACATCTTGTGATATATCCATCCTATTTATCCTTTCTAAAAAATAAAACAACTTATTCATCAATTATTAAAATCTATTTTATAATAAAAAAATAAAAAAATAAAGCACAAGAAACCTTAGCTCCTTGTGCTATAAAAAATTATTCTACAGCCATTATGAAGTAGTATAAAGGTTGATCTCCTTTGTAGAATTGTACATCACACTCTTCATACTTTTCTTCTAATTTTTCTGTAAATTCTTCTATTTTATCTTCATCAACATCTTTTCCATAGAATATAGTAATAAGTTCACTATCTTCATCTATCATAGATTCTAAAACATCTTCTGCTACTTGGAAGTAATCTTCACCAACTTTATTGATTTTTCCTTCAACAAGACCAAGCATGTTTCCTTCTTTGATTTCTATTCCATCCATTTCAGTATCTCTAACGGCATAAGTTACAGAACCTGTTTTAACAAGTTCTAATGCTTCCATTAAAGCAGCTTCGTTTTCATCAACTTCATGCTCTGCATTAAACATTGTTATACAAGTTATACCTTGTGGAATACTCTTAGTTGGTATAACTCTAACGTCTTTTTCTGCAATTTCTGCTGCTTGAGTTGCTGCCATTATTATATTTTTATTATTAGGTAAAATAAATATATGGTCAGCATTTAACTTAGATATACATTCCATCATATCTTGAGTAGATGGATTCATTGTTTGACCACCTTCAATTACATAGTCAACACCTAAGTCTTTAAGAACATTTGTTATTCCTTCTCCCATAGCCACTGATATGAAGGCGTATTTTTTCTTTTCAACTGCTACTTCTTCAGCTTCATTAGCATTTCCCATAGCATATTCTTCTTTAGACATTAAAACTTCTCTATGTTCTTCTCTCATATTATCTATCTTTATCTTAGATAATTCACCTACAGTTACAGCTTTAGATAATACTAGACCTGGGTCATTTGTATGGATATGAACTTTTATTACATCATCATATCCAACAACTATCATTGAATCTCCTAATGGTTCAATTTCATCTTGGAATGCTTTAGCTTTAGATGCATCTCCTAATATTATGAATTCTGTACAATATCCAAACTTAATATCTATGTCTTCAATTGCTTGAGCACTTGCTCCTGCTGATCCTTTTGAAGAAATATCTTTTATTTCAGCTTTTATTCCATCTTTTAAAGCATCATACATTCCTTGTAATATAATATATAATCCCATACCACCTGAATCTACAACCTTTGCCTTTTTAAGAGCTGGTAAAAGATCTGGAGTTTTATCTAACATAATTTTAGATTCAACTACTATTTCTCCTAATAATTCTACTATATCAGTTTTTTTGCTTTTTACGGCTCCTTCTGATGCTGCTCTAATAACAGAAAGAATTGTTCCCTCTGTTGGCTTCATTACAGCTTTATATGCCGCTTTACTTCCCTCTACAAAAGCATTAGCAAATTCTACGCTATTAACGCTTGTTTTACCTTCTAATCCTTTAGAAATACCTCTTAAGATTTGAGATAATATAACTCCTGAGTTACCTCTTGCTCCCATTAGAGCACCTTTTGCTAATTTCTTTGAAGTTTCTCCAATAGACTCTGAGTTTAAGTTTTCTATTTCTTTTACCGCTGACTTAAATGTCATTGACATATTAGTTCCTGTGTCACCATCTGGTACTGGAAAAACATTAAGCGCATTAACAAAATCACTTTCCTCTAATAATCTATTGCTAGCATTAACAACCATGTTGTAAAAATCATGGCCGTTTATTGTATTATATTTCATTATTTTACCTCCTAGACTCTTACCGCTTGAACATTAACCGTAACTGTAGCAACCTTTAGTCCAGTATAATTTTCAACACTATAACGTACCTTTTGAATTATATTATTAGCTATTACAGAAATCTTAGTTCCGTATTCAACCATTATTGATAATTCTATTATTAATTTATCTTCATCATTAAATTTTAATTTAACACCCTTACTTAAATTCTCTATTCTCATTAACTCCCATAAGCCTTCAGTGGCATTTTTTGAAACCATACCAACTACGCCATAACATTCCATTGTTGATAGTCCTACTATTTTTGCTAAAACTTCTTCAGAGTAATGTATACTTCCAAGATCATTTAAATATCCTACCATTGAAAATCCTCCTTTTTATCTTTCCATATAGTTTATTGTATATTAGTTACCATATTAATTCAAGTAAATTTCTCCTATTACTATCCTTTTTAACCATATAACATATATTTAAAAAATATTTTTTTGAAATAGTATTGCATTTTTCATATAACTTATGTTAAAATCTATTTTGTCCTATTGAAGAGAAATTATCTTCAAACATAAGGAGGTGTTTTCAAGTGGCAAGAAGATGCGAAGTTTGTAATAAAGGTGTAGTATCTGGATCTCAATACTCACACTCACATCGTCAATCTAAGAGAACTTGGGCTCCTAACATAAAGAGAGTAAAGGCTTTAGTTAACGGAACACCAAAAACTGTTCACGTTTGTACAAGATGCCTAAGATCTGGTAAGGTTGAAAGAGCAATATAAGTTCAAATAAAAAGTGCAATTGATTAATTCAATTGCATTTTTTATTGTCCAAAATTAAATTTTACTCATTAAAGCTTATATAAATTTATAAGCGCTCTACTCTTCTCCTATGTACTTATTTTTTTCTTGTAAAAAATTTAATAATAGATGATAAGAATTTAGGTAATTTTATAGCAACGATCTTCAAAACTTCTCCCTCCATTCATTTTGTATTATATAAAACGTCTTAAGTAAATGTTTTATTTAAATAAAAAAACACCACCCCTTACTACATATATTATGCAAGTAATGGCTAAGTGGTGATTATTTTTTAAAATTTTTTTATTTTAATCTTTAGAGTATATAACAAGTACATTACCATTAGAAACTTCTAGATTAATTTCATCATTTATAAACTCATTAGAAACAGTTCTAGAGTCTCCAACTGTTAATATATATTTATCTAAATCATATTTAGCACCTTTTATACTAAACTCATTAATAGTACAATTATAAGCTAAAAAAGATACATACTTATATTTATTATCTTTTTTTATTATAGTATTCTCATTAATTAAGAACATTTTATTTTTATCATCAACTATTTCTGCATTTACTTTAGAGTTTAATGCTTTTAATAATAATCCTAAATTACCAAAGGTATGATCAAATCTATTTCCTGTAGCACCTAAAAATATAATTCTTTTTGCTCCATTAGATATAGCTAATTCAAAAGCCTCTTCTGAATCAGTAAAATTCTTTTCACATTTATACTGATGCTTTATTACTCCTTCATTAACTATTTTATCTATAATATCAGATCTAGAAGAGTCAAAGTCACCAACTATATATTGTGGTTGTATATTTTCTTCAAAAAGATAATTACATCCCTTATCTACACCTATTATTAAATGGGCTTCCTCTAAATATTCTTTAATAATACCGCTTTTTGGTTTAACACCTCCAGCTACTATTAAACAATTCATATATAAATTATCCTCTTAAAGCTTTAATGTTTTCTTCAATATTTCCATCTCCAAAAACAGCTGAACCAGCTACTATAACATTAGCACCAGCATTTATAACTTCTTTTACATTGCTTTTGTCTATACCACCATCAACCTGAATTAAAATATCAGGATTTCCAGCTTTTATAGCCATTTCTTTAACTTCTTTAATTTTATCTAATGAATAAGAAATAAACTTTTGACCTCCGAAACCTGGATTAACAGACATTATTAATACCATATCTAAACTTGAAATTATATCTTTTAAAACTACTGTTGGTGTTGCTGGATTTAATGCAACTGCAGCTTTCACACCTTTAGATTTTATATATTGTATTGCTCTATCTAAATGTCTTTCAGACTCGTAATGTAGAGTTAATATATCAGCTCCTGCCGCTATAAAATCATCAATATATCTTTGAGGATTATTTATCATTAAATGCACATCAAATATCTTATCTGTTTTATTTCTTATAGCCTTTATTACAGGCATACCAAATGTAATATTAGGTACAAATTCCCCATCCATAACATCTATATGAATAAAGTCTGCTCCTGCATCATGAAGCCTTATTACTTCCTCTCCTAATTTTGAAAAATCTGCTGATAATATAGATGGTGATATTCTAACCATTAATATTTCCTCCCATTCATTATCTCTTGTAAAGTTCTTATATAAAATTCATATCTAAATTTATTAATTTTCCCCTCTTCAAGTGCACCCTTCACAGCACAACTAGGTTCTTTATAATGTAAGCAACCTCTAAATTTGCATTCATTATTATACTCTTCAAACTCTGGGAAACAATATTTTAAATCATCTTTTTCAATAAAAGTTACTTCTAATGTTGAAAACCCTGGGGTATCAACTATGTATCCATTTTCCACATCGATAAGTTCACTATGTCTTGTAGTATGTTTTCCTCTTCCTATTTTATCCGAAACCTCTCCAGTTTGCATATGATATTTTTCAGTTAAAGTATTAATAAGTGTAGATTTACCTGCACCCGATGGTCCACATAAAACAGTTACATTTCCATTTAACCTTTCTTTTAATGATTCTACACCTATACCTTCCTTAGCGTTAATAAATAAAACCTCATATCCAATAGCATTTATCTTATTTTTGACAAATTCTTTTTCTTCTTCAGATACTAAATCAACTTTATTTAAACATACTATAGCATTAATATTATTATTTTCACATAATACTAAGAATCTGTTTAATAGGTCATAATTAATATCTGGGTTCTTTATAGCAAAAACCACAAAAGCTTGTGTAACATTTGCTACTGTAGGTCTAATAAGTTCAGATGTTCTTTCATGAATTTCACAAATAACTCCCTTACCATTTTCCACTATGATTTCTACATCATCTCCAACAAGTGGCTTCATATCCTTATGTCTAAATTTTCCTCTTGCTTTACATTCAATTAGTCCATCTGTAGTTTTTACGTAGTAAAATCCACCAATCCCTTTAATTATTTTTCCTTTCATAGTACCTCCAAACTTTTTTACTCTTCTTATTTATAATAAACACTATTTCAAAATAAATGCAATATTTTCTTTTAGAAAGTTAAAAAAAAATAAGATTGCCTAAAATTAAGCAATCTTATTTTTTTAATTACCTGATGCAGGATTTAAATTGTCACTTCCCGAATCTGCACTAGCATTTACATTTGTAGATTCTCCATCTTCTGGATTTGTGGTATTTGTATCACCTTCACTTGGTTGTGTTGGTTCTGTAACTTTAGTTTTTTCAACCTGAATTTTAACAGATTCACCTTGCTTTATTTTAT
>JAFNXG010000098.1 GCA_017383505.1 Clostridium sp. | reverse complement strand
TTATATTTGTAAATTTTATTGGATTAATAACTTTATTAATTTTTCTTTTTAGTGTCGGAAATACTATAGATATTTTAAAGATAGTAGCGTTTGTATGGATTATAGTTGTAGGAGTTTATTTATTTTTTCAATATAAAAGTAGAAAAGAATTTTACAATGAACTTTCAAAAACTGTAGATAACTTGGAT
This sequence comes from Clostridium sp., assembly GCA_017383505.1. Lineage (GTDB taxonomy): Bacteria > Bacillota > Clostridia > Clostridiales > Clostridiaceae > Clostridium. The sequence goes on along the minus strand of JAFNXG010000098.1, from coordinate 2,455 downwards.
AAAAAATACTTAATAAGTGAAGTTATTGATAAGCCAGTCTATTTAGAAGCTGAACCATATTATGATTTGTTAAAGAAGGCTAGTAAGTCGATGAGAGAAGAAATAAATTCTATTAAAAATAGTAGAAAAGAGTATAAGGATTATATCGAACAGTGGATACATGAAGTAAAAACTCCAATAGCATCTATAAAACTTATAGAAGAAAATAATAAGACAAATACTTCAAGGGTTGTATTACAAGAACTTGAGAAGCTAGATACATATGTTGAACAAGCTTTATTTTATGCTAGAAGTGAAGAGGTAGAAAAAGACTATTTAATAAGGGAGATGTCATTAGAAGAATGTATAAATAAGATCATAATAAAAAATAAGCAAATATTTATTTTGAATAATATAGATGTTGAAATAGATAATATAGATAAAAATGTTTATAGCGATAGTAAGTGGCTTGAATTTATTTTAAATCAGATAATAGTAAATGCTATAAAATACAGGAATAACAAGGATCCTAAAGTTAAAGTATATGTAAGTGATGTGAAAAATGGAATTAAACTAATTGTTGAAGATAATGGAATTGGCATACCTACAGATGAATTAGAGAGGGTATTTGAAAAGGGGTTTACAGGAAGTACAGGTAGATTAAATAGTAAATCTACGGGTATTGGATTATATTTATGTAGAAAATTATGTGATAAATTAGGATTGTTAATAGATATAGAATCGGAAATAAATAGGTATACAAAAGTTAGTATTACTTTTCCAATGGGAAGCTTTTGTAAGTTCTAATTTAGTAATGTTACAACATTGTCACCTAAAAGTAATATTAAATCAAATCTATAATATGACACATAAGTTAAAATATCTTTGAGGTGATAATTATGAGTGAAGTATTGAAAATAAAGAATATTGAAAAATACTATGGGAATAAAGGAAATATAGTTAAAGCAATTGATGATATAAGTTTTAGTGTGAAAAAAGGTGAATTTGTAGGGGTAATGGGACCGTCAGGATCAGGTAAGACAACATTACTAAATTTAATAGCAACAATTGATAATGTTAGTTCTGGTAATATTTATTTAGATGGAAAGGACTTAACTGAAATAAATCAAAAGAATATAGCAAAGTTTAGAAGAGGAAATTTAGGGTTTATATTTCAAGATTTTAACTTATTAGATACATTAACTATACATGAGAATATAGCATTAGCACTTACCATAAATAAAACTAAGAAAAGTGATATAGACAGGAAAGTCTTAGATATTTCAAGAGAACTTGGAATAGAGGATTTACTTTCAAAATATCCATATGAGGTATCGGGTGGACAAAAGCAAAGAACAGCTTGTGCAAGGGCATTAGTAACTAATCCTAAACTAATTTTAGCTGATGAACCTACAGGTGCCTTAGATTCAAAATCAGCTCAAATGTTAATAGAGATGATATCAAATTTAAATAAAAATTTAAATGCAACAATATTAATGGTAACTCATGATTCTTTTACAGCTAGTTATTGTGACAGAATATTATTTATTAAGGACGGAAGAATATTTACAGAATTAGTAAGAGGTGAAAATACGAGAAGGCAATTTTTTAATAAAATATTAGATGTAGTAGCATTATTAGGTGGTGATGTTAGAGATGTACGCTAAGTTAGCCAAAAGTAATGCAAAAAAATCTATTAAAGATTATTTTATTTATTTTATAACTATAACAATATGTGTGAGTTTATTTTATGCAATTACTTCTCTGTCTAGTTCAAATTATGAATTGATTACTGAGGAATCTTATAACTTTACAGCTTTAAAATTAATATTACAGTATTCAACTTATGTAATTACAGGAATTCTTATTTTACTTGTAGCTTATGTAGACAAATATATGATTAGAAGACGTCAAAGAGAATTTGCAACATATATATTGCTTGGAGCAGAGCAAAAAAATGTTGCATTAATGTTTTTTATTGAAACTATTGTAATTGGAGTATTTGCTATAATAACAGGAATATTTATAGGAACTTTATTTTCACAAGCTATTACAGCTTTAGTATTAATAAGTGCAAAGCAAGAAGTAATATTTAAATTAAGATTATATATGGATACAGTAGTAATTACATTTATATTTTTCATATCTATGTTTTGTATAATTGGATTATATAATTTTATAGTTTTAAGAAAAATAAAACTAATAAATATGTTAAATGCATACAAACAAGTTGAATTTCAATTTAAGAGAAGTGGCAAAGTATATAGCTTCATATTTGGACTTTCTATAATTTTATATATTGTTTGTGGTGCCTGTACTGTTAAATTAATAAATTCAGAAGTAGATTATAGTGCACAATCAATGATGTATATAGGTATATCTTTAATTACTTTTATATTAGCAACTTACGGGTTATTTTATTCAATCGCTTATATAATAATTTATATTAAAAATAGATGGATTAATTTTAAATATG
>JAFNXG010000097.1 GCA_017383505.1 Clostridium sp. | reverse complement strand
CCCTATAAACTCCAATCCTTCTAATATAGGATTTTTATCCAATTTTTGTTTAGATAAGTAATGTGCTAAAGCTGATCCTTGTAATAAATCACCGCAATCAATTTTTAATGATGCATCATAATTCTTCTCATCATTTAATATATAACTTCCTATTTTAAGTATTCCAAGTTGTTGTTCTTTTACATAATTAGTTGGATATACATATCCATGTAGATCACTTGTATGATATATTGCTAATTTCATTTTTACTCTTCCTTTTTAATATATTATATTGTCTGTCCCTTTTCTGGTAACAATACATCTCCATTTTCATTATAAAGTTTTTCTGGTCTATATGAATGAATTGGAATTAGTAATTTAGGGCTAATTAGATTAATTATCTTTAATAAATCATTTGGACGAGCATGACCACTACATCTTAAAATAGTAAAATTAATATTATTATCCTCAAATTGTTTTACAAATGGTTTAAAAGTAGGATCAAATTCCCCTAATGGTGATGCATCAGTATGAATATAAGTTCCACCTTTTTTTAATTTATCAATATGTTTTAATGCTAATTTATCTAATTGCCAAAAATACTTACTTTCATCACTTAATAATTCTTCAAAATCAATTTTAAAATTCTTATCTAATCCATAATCTTTATCGTCTAACTGATAGTAATAAGATTGTATTCCAGTTGCTTCTTTTACTACATATGAAGAATATGAATCTAATACAACAATTCTTGGATTAGTTCTTATTATATTTACAATTCTTTCTACATTGGCAATGTAATAATTAAATGTTAATTGTTTATCTTGATTATTTTTAACTATATTATTGATTTTTTCTATAAGCTCTGGCTCATTAATCGCTTCTGTTTCTGCTATAGAATCTCCAAACTCTTGGAAAGAAACACTTACACCTTCAATTAATAATACATCACAATTTTTACTTTCTTTACAGAAGTTTAATGTATCATTTTCTCTATATCCATGTAGTCTTATATCACCAGTATAAGCTATTGTTGTATCTGGAGTTTCTATAAATAAACCACAAGCACCATAAGCATCATGATCTACTGGCATTACTTTTACTTTAATTTTTCCCACAGTAACAACTTCATTTTCTTTAACTCCTGTTATTTCTCTTGTGTTATTCCCCCTATTTTCATATAATGGGAAAATAAAATCATTATTAATATTTAATGTATTTAATAATGATTTTGTCCCTTCTAAAGTATATAATGGTATATTAGGACTTAAATAATTAATTATTTTACAATGGTCTAAATGAATATGTGATAAAAATACTGCAGTATTTTTAAAGTTATTTTCTTTTGACTCATATCCTATTAACGGTATTCTAGGATCATATATATTATTTAGATATGGAACCAAATTTTCATCTAATAATTCTTGCAAATTACTAGCTTCAGACTTTGATGCTGGATTAAACTCGCTACCAAAATCAAAGAATATATGGCTATCCTCATATCTAACTTCTATTATTGTTCCTCCAATTTTTAGTATTCCATTATGAAATGTTATTTTTGTCTTTTTATTATTAAACATTACTATTAACACAACTCCTGTTTTGTATTTTTAATCTTTAGTTATACCATAATTTATTTTTTTAATTTAAAATATTTATCTTTTGTCCTCAATAGATAATAAGAGACACGTAATTAGTTACAACCATTATAGAAAAGAATGTTAAGAGTATTAATTTAAATGAAACCTCTTTATAAATAGTACACTTTTTTCAATAATTACGTTTCTAACATATGTAGTAATTTTAATTCATTAAAATATCATTTTATAATATCTAGTTATATTTTTTTCTACTTCTAATAAATCAATATTTCTACCTATCCTTAAACTTTCTTTACCTTCTATGAATAGTAAAAATATAGGTAATGAAAATACCTGATATTTTGTTGCTAACAATAGATTTTCTTCTCCATTTATTTCTCCACTTTTAATTTTAGGTAGCTTTTTTAATATATTTTCTAATTTTAATTTTATAACGCTACAAGCATCACAACTAGATCCTGTAAAGTATATAACTGATATTTTATTTTCATTAATTAGATTTAAAATTTCATCTTCATTTTGTAATTTTATCATAAATATTTACCTCAATTTATTTTATTAAGATATTAATCAATAAATAATAAGTAAACTAATAATTAATTAGTATTATATCATACTTTTCCTTATTGATTATCTAATCTTACACTTTATAATTTTATAGCTGTAGTAAATACGGTTTATAATATTATATTTATTAATTTATTGACATAATTTTTATAAAATCATATTATTAAATTGTTATATGCTAAATAAGTTATAAGCTATACAACACTAATTATACTAGACTGTTTTTATATTTATATACTACTACAGTATTTTACAAAAGAAAGGTGAGATAAAAGTGAAATTTTTAAAAAATTATGCTTCTTCTCTGATATTGTTAGGCGCAATATTAATAGGGGGCATATTAGGAATTATCCTTGGAGAAAAAGCTATAATATTTGAACCAATAGGAAACTTATTCTTAAACTTAATATTTACATTATTAGTTCCTATAGTTTTCTTTAGCATTTCTTCTTCTATAGCTAATATGGAAAGCTCAAAGAAACTTGGTAAAATTCTTTTAACGACTATTATAGTATTTGCTATTACAGCTATTATTTCAGGATTAATTGGAGTAATTAGTTTCAAATTATTTGATCCCACTAAAGGATTAGATACTTCTATTTTAAATAATATTATTAGCTCAACTGATGCTACATCTGGAGATCAAGTTGGTGTTCTTGAAAAAATAGTTTCAAGTGTTACAGTTAATGACTTTTCTGGATTATTAACAAGATCTAACATGTTAGCTTTAATAGTATTTTCTATACTTATTGGATTTGCAACTATGCTATGTAAAGAAGATGGAAAACCTTTTGCTGCTTTCTTAAAAAGTGGTTCAGTTGTAACTATGAAAATGATGAGTTTAATAATGTATATAGCACCATTAGGTCTTGGATGCTACTTTGCAACCGTAGTCGGACAACTTGGTAGTCAAATACTTAGTGGATACATTAAAGTGTTTGTTTTATATGTTATAGTTACTATAATATACTTCTTTGGATTCTTTACTCTATATGCATATATAGCTGGTAAAAAGAAAGGTGTTAAAACTTTCTGGAAAAATGCTACTGCACCTGCAGTTACTTCATTAGCAACTTGTTCAAGTGCTGCATGTATTCCAGTTAATATTGAAGCTGCTAAGAAAATGGGAGTATCAGATACTCTTGCAAATATAGTTATGCCTCTTGGTGTTAACATTCATAAAGATGGTTCTGTAATTGGTGGTATATTTAAAATAATGTTCCTGTTTGGAATATTTGGAAGAAGCTATGACAATGTAGGTACATTAGCTATGATACTTGCTGTTGGACTTCTTATAGGTGCTGTAGTTGGAGCCGTTCCTGGTGGTGGTGCAATTGGAGAAATGCTTATTTTAAGTATATTCGGATTCCCACCAGAAGGGTTAGCTATAATGCTTGTTATTGCAACAATAATTGATGCTCCTGCAACATTACTAAATTCATCAGGTAATACAGTTTGTACAATGATAATTTCTAAGTTTATGAAAGAAAATTGTGATAACTAATCATTTTAAGGTAATTATATTATAAATTTCAAAGAATACAAATTTTCATCTTAAGCAAACTATATTTATAAACTATTTTAAAGGAGATGTTTAAGATGAAAAGTAAATTTAAAATTTTATCAGTATTTTCATTATTATTTATTATGTTAACTTTAGTAGGATGTGGAAATAATACATCTAATAATGATGCCGGTAATAACGATACTACTAACAATGCCACTAATAATGCTAATAATAATGCTGATAATAAAGAAGCCCCACCAACAAATCAAGAATATTATGATTATTTAACTGAAAGGTATAATTATTACTTTGGAAATAATGATCTTGATACTACATATGATATCTTTGTAGATGATTATACTTATGATGGTACATATGATGAATTTATAACCACATATAATGATGATTATGATCAATTAAAAACTAATTTAGAATCTTTTAAAAGAGACTTAGAAAATAATGTAGTTAAGGGCAATGATCAAGTTGATAAATATAACCAAGAAGTAATAACTGCTACTGATAAAGCTATTATTGCAGTTGACGATTATATTGGAAGCTTTTCAGATAAAGCAAAAGATTATGCTACCTTATCTAAAGATGAAGTAATAAAAGGATTAAGATCATTAACATTAGGCGCACACGATGCTAGAGTAGATTTAAAAAATTTAATTGATGATGCTAAAAATCAACTTGGAATAAAATAAAAATAGAAAAAACTCCTTTTTTTATAAACTGGAGTTTTTTTTATTTAATATTTTTCTAAACACCAAAAATTGTTTGTCCACTATCTCTTTCATAACTTCCTTCAGCTCCATTAACAAGATAAATACGTGATATTGTAGATAATATATTAGATATAACAACACTTATATTAGGGTCTAATGAATAATCAATTTCTCCATTCTTCTTTTCTTCATATAAAATATTGTATCTACTAATTGCTATATTGGTAAATATTAATTGAGTTGCAAAAAGAATATATACTGCTTGCAGTGCTGTTTCATCTGCTGCTAATAAATCTTTACTCATATCTATATTATTATACTTATCATATATTGATTGAATTCCCTGTATTGTAGATATATAAAATATTATATATCCATATATTGTTATCCATATCATCAATATTTGCAACTCTAATAATCCTAGAGTTCTAACATCAGTTTCACTCATTTCATATGATTCATTAGAATTCTGATTATATGAATTATACTTTCTTTTTTTATTACATCTACGTTTTTTCTTATTAGCCATAATAACATTTTCCCTTATTATACTCATACTTTTATAATACTTATTATTTTCCTATTTGACTCAAAATTAAATATTATTTTACATAGACTAAATAATGAATAAACCTAATTTTCCTGATTACTCTAATAAATAGCAAATACTATTATTAAGGAGAATATACTAATGAAAAAAACTATTAAAATTCCATTTTGTTATTTAAACTTATATTTCATAACATAGACAATTAAAGAAAATAAAATTTTATTAAAGATTTCATTTTTTTTACATACATTATATTAATAAAAATATTGTATGGAGTGATCTTATGAATGATATATTTTATAAATTAAATAACCTTGAAAAATTAGTTGGTAATACTCCTTTAATAGAAATCTCATTTAAATATAAAGAAAAAAAAATGAAAATTTATTCCAAGCTAGAATACTATAACTTAACTGGAAGTATTAAGGATAGAGTTGCTGTGTATATATTAAAAAAGGCATATCTTAATAAAAAAATATCAAAAAATGATTTAATTTTAGAAGCTACTAGCGGAAATACAGGTATATCTTTTGCTGCTGTAGGAACTTATTTAGGAAATAATGTTCATATTTATATGCCTGATTGGCTGAGCCCTGAAAGAATTAAACTATTGGAAAGCTACAACGCTAAATTACATTTAGTATCTAAAAGTGATGGAGGATTCTTAAAATGTATTTCATTAACTGAACAGTGTAAAGCTAATTGCCCTAACATATTTTTACCTCAACAATTTTCAAATAAAGATAACATATACTCTCATTATTACTCTACTGGGCCTGAGATTTATTCCACTCTTAAAAAACATCATTTAATACCTTCAATTTTTGTTGCAGGTGTTGGTAGTGGAGGTACTATAATGGGTGTTTTTAAGTATTTAAAAGAAAAAAATTGCCATTTAAAAACTTATCCAATAGAACCATCTTCATCACCTACACTTTCAAGTGGTAAGCATACTGGACAACATCGTATTCAAGGAATTTCTGATGAATTTATACCTCCAATAGTTAATTTAAGTCAATTAAATGATATTTTATCTGTAGATGATGGTGATGCTATAATTATGGCTCAGAAACTTTCTAAAGAATTAGGCCTTGGTGTAGGAATCTCATCTGGATGTAACTTTATAGGCGCTATTAAAGCATTAGAGCTTAATAATTCTTTATCATGCGCTGTAACTATATTTCCTGATGATAATAAAAAATATATTTCTACTGACTTAATGAATAAAGAAGAATCTAAAAATAATTTTATTTCATCTGATGTAGAACTTCTTAGTTTTAAAGTACTTTAAATAAAATTTAAATTCTAATATTTAAATCTATCTCTATAAAACTTCTTAAACTTAATGAATATAAACATTTATTCTAAGCAAAATATATTTATAATTATATTTTAAGGAGTGTTGCAAATGAAAAAAAAATTAAAAGCTTTATCATTATTATTAGCATCTTTATCACTAACTACATTAGTTTCTTGTAGTGATGGTAACTCTAATAATGGATCTGATAATAATGACAATGGAAATAGTGTAACTGATACTATGGATAATACTAAAGATAAAATCAATAATTCTAATAACAATAACAATAATAATGGTACTAATAGTACTAATGATAATAGTGGTACTTCTAAATAATAAAATAATAGGAAATCTCATAGATAGTTATAAAACTTCTATGAGATTTCCTATATACATATAAAAATAAACTATATTACACTTACTTTAACTTAGGAATTAAACATTGTCTTAAAACTTATTAACACAATAAACTTAGCTTCTGTTCTTTATACCTTAAAAGATAACTCTTAATATATATTACGTAAATTATTAAATTATGTTACATGTTTTAATAATTATTTTATTTAAAATATAATTATTAAATAATTTTTAAAAATATATATTAATAAAAATTTTAATTTTTACTTGTTACCTGTATTGCTCTAACTGTTGATTGAGGTGGATTTGACTGTGCCATAGCTTCACTTAAAACTAAGAATACAACATCTCCCTTTTTTATTTTAAAATCTTTAGTATTAACCTTTTTAATATCTACCTCTTCTCCCTCTTTCGGAAGTGTATCTGGAAGTATTAATGTTTCCTGACTTATAATACCTACTAATTCTTGTTTTCCTACTAATAATCCTTTAATATATCCATTAACTTTTATTCTTATTATATTATCCGAGTCACTTTTTTGAACCTCTTCTACTTCTCCCATAAAAATTGCATTAGGTTCAGGTCTTTTACTTGCAAAAACATTACAACTAAAAATTAATAGAAATAATATTATTAAAGTAAATACTCTTTTTAGTTTCATAATTTCCTCCTTAGTTAAGTATTTTCAATAATAATATTATTCTTCTAAATATAATAAGTATTCACTAAACTAATATAAATTTTATAAACTTATATTTACTTATATTCATTCAAGAATTTTTCAATTCTCTTAAGTGCCTCAATTATATCTTCCATAGATGAAGCATAACATGCTCTGATAAACCCCTCTCCAGATTCACCAAATGCATTTCCTGGCACTACTAGTACTTTCTCTTCCATTAAAAGCTTTTCGCAAAATTCATCTGATGTCATCCCTGTAGATTTAATACAAGGAAATACATAAAAAGCTCCTAATGGTTCAAAACAATCTAATCCAAGTTTTCTAAATCCATCAACTAAAACTCTTCTTCTTCTATTATATTCTTTTACCATTTTAGTAACACTTTCATCACCATTTTTTAATGCTTCTATTGCTGCAAATTGTGCTGTTGTTGGTGAACACATTATTGCATACTGGTGAATCTTTTTCATTGCATCTAAAAGAATTGAATTTCCACAAGCATATCCAAGTCTCCAACCAGTCATTGCATAAGATTTTGAAAATCCATTTATAACAATAGTTTTTTCTTTAAGCTCAGGAAAGCTTGCTATAGATACATGTGGCTTATCATAAGATAATTCTGCATAAATTTCGTCAGAAATAATAATTATGTTTTTATTCTTTAATACTTCAACAAGAGGTTCTAACTCTTCTCTAGTCATTATTGCTCCTGTTGGATTATTAGGAAACGGAATTATAACTACCTTTGTCTTTTCAGTAATTGCCTCCTCTAACTCTTCTGCTGTTAGTTTAAAATTATTCTCCGCTTTAAGATTTATTATTTTTGATGTTGCTCCAGTAAATGCTGTACATCCTTTATATGCAACAAAACTTGGTTCTGGAATAATAACTTCATCTCCTGGACCAACCAATGCTCTAAGTGCAATATCTATTCCCTCACTACCACCAACAGTAACTAAAATTTCATCTTTAGGGTTATATTTTAAATCAAATTTTCTATATAAATATTTAGCTATTTCTTCTCTTAGTTCTATAAATCCTGCATTAGAAGAATAATGAGTATCTCCTTGCTCTAATGAATATATCCCAGCCTCTCTAACATTCCAAGGAGTAACAAAATCAGGCTCTCCTACCCCTAAAGATATTACTCCCTCCATTTCGTTTACTATATCAAAGTATTTTCTTATACCTGAAGGAGGCATTTCTCTAACTTCTTTTCTTATCATATTTTCTAATATCATATAAATATTACCTCCCTATTTAAAGTTTTCTTCTCTTTAAATATAGTTCCATGATCCTTATATTTCTTTAATACAAAATGTGTTGCTGTTCCTATTACATTATCTTGTACTGCTAATTTTTCTGACACAAACATTGCAACTTCCTTCATTGTTTTTCCTTCCACTATAACAGTTAAATCAAATCCACCTGAGGACATTAAATAACAAGCTTTAACTTGATCAAAATTATATATTCTTTCTGCTACCTTATCAAACCCTTCCCCCCTTTGAGGTGTTATTTTAACTTCAATAAGGGCTGTAACTGTTTCCCTCCCTGTATTTTCCCAGTTTATTAGAGTAGTATATCCTGCTATTATACTT
>JAFNXG010000096.1 GCA_017383505.1 Clostridium sp. | reverse complement strand
TTAAAGAAATTAGTGAGCCTATTAGACATAATATTTTTGAAAATAAAATTACATTAGAAAATAAGAAAAAATCATTACAAGAAGATATTAATAATATAAATAATGAAATTTTATCAATAGAAAACTCTAAAGAATTAATAGAAGATACAGAAGAAATAGCCAATTGTAAAAAGATTTTAAGCAATAATAATATACCATTTGAAAATTTTTATAAATGTATAAACTTTAATGATGAAATATCAGAGGAAAGAAAAATTAATATAGAAGGTAGCTTATTTAATATGGGAATATTAGATAGTCTTATTATCCCATTAGAATATAAAGAAAAGTCATTAGAATATTTAAAGGGACATGAATATAAAATAATATTTGCTGAAAAATCAGAAGAAATATCTAATATTAAAGATGATTTAATATTAGAGAGTAATGATTTTGTTAAAAAATATAAAAATCAAGTAGAAGAAATATTAAAAAGCATATCAATAGATAGTAATAATAAAAATAATACATTTATTAAAGATGATTTAAGTTTTGGAATAGGAATAATAAATGGTGGTTCTTATAAAAACTATGATTTAAAATATATAGGTTTAGAATCAAGAGAAAATTTTAGAAAACTGAAAATAGAGCAGTTAAATATTAAAAAAGAAGCTATAGAAAATGAGTTAAATAATATAGAAAAATTAATATTATTTACAGAAGAAAAGTTAAATAAACTTCAAGAAGAAATAGATAATTTCCCTAAAATAAATGACATTGAAGTTGGAATTAAAATTATAAATGAAATAAAAAATCAATTAGAAGTTTTAGAAAAAACTTTAAATTCATTAGAAGAAAAATTATTAAAAGTAAAAAGTGAATTAGATCAATTGAATATTAAGGTATTTAATGCAACTGAATATATAAAAATTCCTAAAAATAAGGAAAGCTATGATAATGCTATTAAGAATATTACAGAGTATAGCAAAGTTATAGGAGACTTATCAGAAAAAGTAACAAATTTAAGACATAAAAAATCAGATATAAAGAGAATTAATGAAATTATAGATGAATTAAATGAAGATATGGACTCGATTTATGGGGACTTATTAATAGTAAAAGATAAGATAGATTATAAGAATAATACTATAAATTCATTGCAGGAAACTTTATTAAAGTTAAATTTAGGTGAACTTGAAAAAGAATATGATGAAGTTACAAACATAATTAATTTATATCCAGATAAAATTTCTAATATAAAAGAAAATATTGTAAGATCAGATGAAAAAATAAAAAGCTTAGATAATAACTTTTCAGTTCTTGAAAAGAAAATTACAAGGGAAAATAATATATTAAATGTTTATACTACAGTTTTAGAAAATGAGTTAAATTTAAAATATATAAAAGAATTAGATAACCTTACAGTAGAAGAAGCAGTAGTATATATTATGAAGAATTACGAAAGTTTTAATATATCTCAAAAGGAAAATACATTATCAAAATTATTTGATGTTTATAATAAATTTAAAGGTGATTTAGGAGATTATTCCTTAACTTCAGGAGATATTTTTGATAATTATGATGAAAGTGAAGATGAAGAGATAAATGAGATATTATCAGAGGCAGTAAGAACAGATATAAAAGTTAGATTTAACAGAAAAGTAGTTAGTATATATTCTTTAGTTGAAGAATTAAATGATACTATAGAAGTGCAAAATTTATTAATTAGTGATAAAGAAAGAGAAGTATTTGAAGATACATTAATTAATACATTAAGCACTAAAATAAATGCTAAAATACATTTAGCAACTTCATGGGTTAATCAAATTAATAAGTTAATGGAAGATATGAACACATCAAATAAATTTAAGTTAAGTTTAAAGTGGATACCTAAGAAAGCAAGCAGTGAGGAAGAATTAGATATTAGAGAGCTTACTAAAATATTAGGAACACCAGATTTTATGAGTGATGAACAAAGAGAAAAGGTATCAAATCACTTTAAAGAAACCTTAAAGAAACAAAAAAGAATTGCAGAAGAAAATGGAACTATAAGAAGTTATCAAGGAATAATAAGTGATGTTTTAGATTATAGACAGTGGTTTGATTTTCAATTATGGTATTCAAAATCATCAGAACCTAAAAGGGAATTAACAGATAATGCATTCTTTAGATTATCAGGTGGGGAAAAGGCTATGGCAATGTATATTCCATTATTTGCAGCTGTTAATGCTAGATATAATGGTGCAGATAAGAAGGATTGTCCTAGAATAATAGCGCTAGACGAGGCTTTTGCAGGTGTAGATGATCAAAATATTGGATATATGTTTGAACTTATTGAAAGTCTAAAACTAGATTATGTACTTAACTCACAAGTTCTTTGGGGAACTTATGAAAGTGTTAAGAGTTTAGCTATTTATGAGCTTATTAGACAAGGGGAAGAAGTAGTACTTCCTATAAAATATCACTGGAATGGAAAAGTTAAATCAATGGAAACTAAGATAGAAGTATAATAAAGTTATTTAGATAAAAGAAATAGGTAGATTTATATGAAAGAATCATTAGATTTAATAAATAGTAATAATATTTATAAAAAAATATTTTCAGAAGTATATAGTAAATATAAAAAGTATGGAAAAATTACAGGCAGCTTTACTTTAAAAGCTGCCAATAATGAAGAAAGAAGAATACTATCTAATTTTGACTCAAAAGTATTAACGGAAGGAAAAGCTAAGATAAAGTGTAGTACAGTAAGAGAGTTATTTAATAGAAAATTAAAAGAGTATAGCTTTGAAGAGTTGTTAGTTAAAGTAGTTGGGAAAGAACTAAAGACTAATAAAGAAATTAAAGATGAAGAAAAGAATCAAGAAGAAAAATTTTATGATGATATATTAAAAGCTTGTGATAATGGTATTGGTAGACAGTGGTTTCTTGAAGTTTTATATAAGAAAAAATATGGATATAACATTATTATAAGGAAATATAAAAGTGAAAAGGAAATAAATAAATTAGAGGAATTAAATAAAAGAATAATTTTAACAATTAATTCACTAAATAAACTTCCATATTTAAATAATGAATATGAAAATATAGCAGTATTTTCAGCAGTAAATACAAAGGATTCTCATTTTTTTGATATTGATAAATTTACAGGAAGATTATTTATAAAGGCTATATCATTTATTCTTAATAAAGATGATCCAAAAGATATAAATGAAATTAATGAATTATATTATGAAGTTGGTATATTAAAAGATGAAATATCAAATCATACAACTATTTATGGATTAAAAGCATTTAATAGAGATAATAGCGAAGTTGAAGCAGTTAATAATTTTAATATATGGAATGAGCCATTACAAATATCTATAAGTAATTTATTGAAAATAGATTATTTAGAATCTATAAATAATACAGTTTTTATATTTGAAAATCCTGCAGTTTTTCATAAGATATTAAAGGCAAATAGTGATAATATTTCATTAATTTGTACGAGTGGACAATTAAATTTATCCTCGTATATAGTGCTTAATAAAATTAGAAACTTAAAAAATATATATTATGCGGGAGATTTTGATCCAGAAGGTTTAATGATTGCATATAAAATTAAGAAACGATATAAAGATAAAGTTAAGTTTTTAAATTATACTAAGGAAAGTTATTTAAATACCATGTCTAACAATTTTATTGAAGAAAAGAGCATGAGTCAATTAAATAAAATTAATTGTATTGAATTAGAAGAAGTTATTAATGAATTAAGAATAAACAAAAGGGCAGCGTATCAAGAATTATTGATAGATGAATATTTG
>JAFNXG010000095.1 GCA_017383505.1 Clostridium sp. | reverse complement strand
TTTACCATTTCATCATAATTAATATCTTCATTTATTAATTCATCATATATCTTGGCGAATTCTCCATATGCCATATTATTCCCCCCTATCTGTTTTATTTCAAAACTAAAAATAAATATTCTACAATTATCTTTATACTGAAAGAAATTTCTAACCTTTATAATACTATGTAATAGAATATTAAGTCAATCTATTATTTTCTACCTAAAATTTGATCATTAGTAGGAAGTTTTAATTCCTTTTTTCTCTTAGTCATTATTCCGCCTATTCTCCCTGTTTCTTCGGCAGTTAATCCCCCCCACCCATATAAATCAACTTTATCACTTAGCCCTAACTCTTCTGCAATCTCATACTTTATTTTTTCACGCATTTTCTCTTCTGGGGTAAGCTCTTTATTAGTTTTTATTTTTGATTTTATTATTTTTTTTAATGGTGTTTTGCTCATAAAAATTCCCCCTATAAAAGTTATATAAATATTTTCACCTATTTTTCTATATTTATACTTAAATATTTTGTACAAATCCTATTTATATTCATATAATGAAACTAACTATAAGGTATTTTGTGTAAATATTCCTTGAAAATTTTAGGTATAAAAGGTATAATCATAATCAAATAAATTTATCAATAGATAGAGGTGCGATACTTATTAGTATTATTATGGATTTAAGCGTGTTAAAATAATAAGAAAGGATTTATCGCCGAAGTATATAGTTTAAGCTTTATGACTATATGACTGGGGGTATATAAAATATGTATATTCCTGTCACATATTTTATGTGATGAGCTATCATTTAAGGACTGTTTATATTTTTAATGTATATACCTTGAGTGATAACTCAAGGTTTTTTCATTAATTTGGTATACTTTAATTATAATAGCATAAAGAAATACGTATTATATAACTAAAAATATAAATTTCTAAATATAATAAATTTATTAATATTTTAAGAGTAAAAAAGGGGGAACCAAAATGTATAATGTAGCTATTGTAGGAAGTACAGGTAATGTAGGGAGAAAATTTTTAGAAATTTTAGAGGAAAGAAATTTTCCAATAAAAAATCTATATCTATATGCCTCTAAAAGATCAGCAGGCTCATCTCTATTATTTAAAGACCAAGAATACATTATTGAAGAAACTTGTGAGGAAAATATAAAAAATAAAAAAATAGATATCGCTCTATTCTCTGCTGGTGGAGATGTAAGTTTAAAATTTGCTCCTATATTTTCATCTTATGGAGCTGTTGTTATAGATAACTCTAGCGCTTGGAGAATGGACAAAAACGTTCCTTTAGTTGTTCCTGAAGTAAATCCTGAAGACTTAAAAAATCATAATGGAATTATAGCTAATCCAAATTGTTCAACAATTCAAGCAATGGTACCATTAAAAGTTTTATTAGATAACTATGGAATAAAAAGAATAGTATATTCAACTTATCAAGCAGTATCAGGAGCAGGAATGCAAGGAATACAAGACTTAGAAGATGGTTTAAAAGGAATTGCCCCTAAAAAATTCCCTTATCCAATCGCAGGAAACTGTCTACCTCATATAGATGTATTTTTAGATAATGGATATACTAAGGAAGAAATTAAAATGATTGAAGAAACAAAAAAGATACTTCACTCAGATGATCTTAAAATTACAGCTACTACTGTAAGAGTACCAGTTTTAAATAGCCACAGTGAGAGTATTAATGTTGAGTTAAATAGCGAATTTGATATAAATGATATATTTAAATTATTCGAAAATACAGATGGATTAACAGTTTATGATAATATCACTTCTTTAAAATATCCTACTGCATTAGATGTTTCTGGAAAAGATGATGTATATGTTGGAAGAATAAGACGTGATTTCAGTTTAGATAACGGACTAAACCTTTGGGTTGTAGCTGATAACATAAGAAAAGGTGCTGCATTAAATGCTGTACAAATCGCAGAAGTTCTTATAAAAAATAACTGGCTTTAGGAGGATTAAAATGTCAATTTTCAAAGGCTCTGGTGTAGCTATAATAACACCATTTAATGAAAATGGAATAGATTTTGAAAAGTTAAGAGAATTACTAGAATGGCATATCAAAGAATCTACTGATGCTATTATAATTTGTGGTACTACCGGTGAAGCTACTACAATGACAGAACAAGAAAAAAAAGATGCAATTAAATTTACTGTAGATGTAGTAAATAAAAGAATACCTGTAATAGCTGGTACTGGAGGAAATAATACTAAAACATCTATTGAAATGAGTCTTTACGCAGAAAGCGTTGGCGTAGATGGTCTTTTAGTTATAACTCCTTATTATAACAAAACAAATGCTGAAGGATTATTAATGCATTTTAAAGGTATAAATGATTCTGTTAAAACACCAATAATTTTATATAATGTTCCAGGTAGAACTAATATGAATATTACACCTGAAACACTATTAAAATTAACATCTCTTAATAACGTTGTTGCAATAAAAGAAGCTAGTGGTAATATAAGCCAAGTTGCTGCAATGAAAGCTTTATGTGGAGATAAAATTGATATTTATTCAGGAAATGATGATCAAATCATTCCAATTTTATCGTTAGGTGGAATTGGTGTTATATCAGTTGCTGCTAATATAATTCCAAAAACTATTCACGATATATGTTCTTTATATTTAAATGGTGATTGTTTTAAAGCAAGCAAATTACAATTAGAATATTTAGAGTTAATTAATAACTTATTTATAGAAACTAACCCTATTCCTGTTAAAACTGCTATGAATATAATGGGAATGAATGTTGGTGAATTAAGATTACCTCTTTACAAGATGAATGATAAAAATGAAAAAATACTAAGTGCTAGTTTAAAGAAATATAGTTTAATTTAAAAGGAGTTTATTTATATGATTAAGATTCTATTAAGTGGTTGCTGTGGAAAAATGGGAACTGTAATTTCAAACTTAGTAAGTGAGTTTCCAAAGTTGAAAATTATAGCAGGTATAGATAAATTTCCAAAAGAATTAGATTATCCTGTATTTAGTTCTCCAGATGATGTGAATATAGAGTATGATGTGCTTTTAGATTTTTCACATGTTAGCACATTGCATAAACTTTTAAATTTAACAGAAAAAACAAAAAAACCTCTAGTTATTTGTTCAACTGGATATTCTCAAGAAGATTTAGATTTAATTAATGAAAAAAGTAAATCATTACCCTTATTTAAATCTGCTAATATGTCTTTAGGAATAAATTTAATTAATTCTTTATTAAGAAAGATAACCCCATTATTATATGGAAATTATGATATAGAAATTATAGAAAAACATCATAATCAAAAACTTGACTCTCCAAGTGGAACTGCACTACTTTTAGCTGATACAATTAAGGATTCTATAAAAGAAGAAACTTATTATGTTTATGGTAGAGATGGTCATAAAAAAAGAGATAATAACGAAATAGGAATACATGCTGTTAGAGGTGGTTCTATTGTTGGAGACCACGATGTTATATTTGCTGGAACTGGTGAAGTTATAGAATTAACTCACAAGGCAATATCAAGGGATGTCTTTGCAATAGGAGCTTTAAAAGCTTGTGAATATATGGCTACAGTAACTGATGCTGGCCTTTACAATATGGATGATGTTTTAGGTTTATAATAAAAAGAGAG
>JAFNXG010000094.1 GCA_017383505.1 Clostridium sp. | reverse complement strand
CAGCTGTAGATAAAGTAATAGAAGATGGATATAGTCATCCAACAGAATTTGAAATAATTACGGTTTTAATGCTTTTATACTTTAAAAAAGAAAACATAGATTTTGGTGTTATAGAAGTAGGATTAGGTGGTACCTTAGACTCTACTAATGTTATTACACCAGTACTTCAAGTTATAACATCTATAAGCTTTGATCATACAAATTTATTAGGAAATACATTAGAAGAGATAGCAGGAGAAAAAGCTGGCATTATAAAATCAGGTATACCTACAGTTATATATCCTCAAAAAGCAGAAGCTTTAAAAGTTATAGAAAATAAATGTAGTGAAATGAATTCTAAGCTATATATAGCTAACTGTGATAATTTTAAATTTGAAAATGTAGTAAATGAAGATAGACCATATCAATTATTAAAATATAATAATGAAGTAGATATATTATTGCCTTTACTTGGAGAACATCAAATAACTAATTTAAGTGTTGCAATGACATCAATTGAAGTTTTAAATAATATAAATATGACTAATATATTACTTGATAGCATTGTAAAAAGCATAAAAAATGTTAAATGGAAAGGTAGATTAGAAGTTTTATCTAAAAATCCTTATGTTGTTATAGATGGTGCTCATAATATACAAGGAATAGAAACATTAAGTAGAAATATAAAGAAGTATTTTAAATATGAGAATTTATATTTAATTTTAGGAATATTAGCTGATAAGGATGTACAAGAAATGATTAAGGTAATAGCACCAATGGCAAAGAAAATATATGCTGTTACTCCTAATTCAATAAGAGCTGAATTAGCAGAAGACCTAAAAAGAGAGATAATTAAGTACAATGAAAATTGTGAGGCTTATGATGACTATAAAGAAGCATATTTAACAGCAATAAATGATGCAAATGAAAATGATTTTGTTTTAGCAAGCGGATCATTATATATGATTGGAGATATGAGAAAGATAATACGAGAGTTGTTATAAGCAACTCTTTTTTTTTACTTAAATGGCTAGTTTTCTGTAACTATTAATTAAAAAATATAAAAAGAGTTTTGAAGTTCTAGGAGATATTTATAATCTGAGATAATAAATAATTATTAATATATACACTAAAATAAAATACTCGTAAATGAGCATAAAAGAAGAAAAAATTAAAGTTTATTAAAAAGCTAATTGTTTACTATTTAGAAAGAATAGTCTATACTAGTAAATAATAAATAAAAAGGAGGATAAATTTATGTCAAAGCATTTACATATTATGGCGCCAGAGGGAGCTATAGCAGAAACAGTATTATTACCAGGGGATCCATTAAGGGCTAAATTTATAGCAGAAAACTTTTTAGAAGATGTAGTTTGTTATAATGAAGTTAGAGGAATGTACGGATATACTGGAACATATAAAGGAAAGAGAGTTTCTATCCAAGGAACAGGAATGGGATTACCATCACATTCAATTTATGTTAATGAATTAATTCAATTCTATGGAGCTAAAAGACTTATAAGAATAGGTTCTGCTGGTTCTTGTAATGATGATGTTAATGTAAGAGATATAGTACTTGCACAAAGTGCATCAACTAACTCAGGAATTAATAAGAGAAGATTCAATGGATTAGATTATGCACCAACTGCTAATTTTGATTTATTATATAATGCATATAATGTAGCAAAATCTAAAGGGGCTAATGTTAAGGTTGGTAATATATTATCAAGTGATTTATTCTATGATAATACGGATCATTTCTCATTAAAAACATGGGCTGACTACGGTGTTTTAGCTGTAGAAATGGAAACATCAGAATTATATACTTTAGCAGCAAGATACGGTGTTGAAGCATTATCAATATTAACAATATCAGATCACATATTTAAGGGTGAAGAAACATCTCCAGAAGAAAGACAAAATACTTTTACAGAAATGATGGAGATAGCATTAGAATTAATTAAATAAAAAATAAAATGACAAGTAAGATACTTGTCATTTTATTTTTTATTTATTAGTATTTTTATATTCAACTAAAGCTTTTGATAGTTGATCAGGACAAGATGTTCCCTTTCCTCTGCAATCAATACCTTCTAATTTTTTTATTGCTTCATCTACGTGCATACCTTTTACAAGCACAGCTATTCCAAATAAATTTCCAGGACATCCTCTTATAAATTCAACGTTTTCGATAATATCTTCTTTAATTTCTATTTGTATTTCTGTAGAGCATACTCCTGATGTTTTGTAAGTAAACATTTAAAACTTCCCCCTAAGTATAACTAATAATTTCATATATATTATATAGTTATTTTGTAAAAAGATAAAGAAAAATAAGATTTGCTGTATAGTGCCCAACTTATTAAAAATAGCATATATTAAAATACATAGAAGTTTTAAGGGGGTGTAGCTAATGAGTTCCATTATTCTATGCAATACTGGTGCAGATTCACTTTCTAAAATTGATTTAGATACATTTAAGGTACAAAAAATTACTTTTAAATTATCAGAAAGAGGTGTAGGGCCTCATTCTATAAGAAAATATGATAATACTATTATAACTGCTAATAGTTATAATAATACTATATCTATTTTTTCTACAGATACATTTGAAGAAATTAGGAGTATTGATATTGGACCAAATCCTAATGATACCATTAAAGTAGATGATATAATTTATACAATTTGTGGTGAATCTAATTCTATATTGGCTTATGACTTAACTGAAAATAAAATGTTATGGCATGTTAGCACTGGTAGTTGGCCTCATAGTATAGATTATTGTAATAAACATAGAATTATATTTATAGCAAATTTAGAAGAAAATAGTGTTAATATTTTAAACCTAGATAGTTTTGAAATTATAAAAACCCTCTTAACTCCAGAGTATCCTATAAAAGTTAAAGTTTCTAATGATGAAAAGTTTATTTACGTATGTGAAAGTTATTTAGGTAGCGATGAAAATGGATATTTAGATGTGTTTTCATTAGAAAATTTTAATAGGGTAGAGCGAATTGAAGTTGGATCAGCACCAATAGATTTATGTGAAGATGATAAAAATATATACGTTTCAAATTTTACTGATGGCAGTATAAGTGTTATTGATAAAAATACATTTAAAAAATATAAAACTTTACATGTTGGTGGAATGCCAAAAGGTATTTTAAAAATAGATAATAAACTTTATATAGGAGATTATCTAAAAGGAAGAGTTATTGTGATTGAAGACGAATCAATAAAAAAAATCATAGCAATAGAGTCAGAACCCAATGCTATGATTTTATTCTAGTTTTCATCAGAAAAAAGTACTTGAATTATTTTAGTATAAATATCAGAAGGATTTTCTTTCCAACGGCTACAAAGAGAAGTTGCTTGTTTTTTCGTTGGAACAGAAATTTTTAAATCTATAAGTAATGTTTCATCCTCAAGAGCTTTTAAATCAACAATAAAAGAATTATTTTTTTCTATAGTATAGTCACTGTGAATAGTTAATTCTTTTTTTATATTGTCTATTGTCTTTGAGATATAATTATCAATTATATCTCTTTTTATTGGAGAAATTCTATCGTTAAATATTGATAAAACATTATCTCCACTAGAAGTTATAGTTATTAATTTTTTATCATTTTTTTCAATATACTCAACAAATTCAGCAGTTTCTAATTCACTAATGTATTGTTGAAGAGTAAAATAATTAATAAAATTATTTTCAAGTATTATTTCTGTAAGTTGTGTTTTAGAAATTGGTTGTCTTAAGGATTTTATAACATATAATACTAAAAGTTTATTTTCTGCTAGTTCAACTGAATTTTCGTACATATTAAACCTCCAATATGAAAGTGTCTATTTAATTATAACATAAAATTTACTACTTGTAATATTGTGTTATTAATATTATAAATTCAGTAAAAATAAATTATATTATATATTAATCTTTTTCATGTTGGATTCCATTATTATCAACATATCCATCACTATAAATAAGTTCACTTATGGTTTTGAAAGTATATCCTTGACTAGATAATTCTGTTATTATTCTTTCTAGATTACTAGGCGTGTATTTGGCATTGTTATGA
This sequence comes from Clostridium sp., assembly GCA_017383505.1. Classification (GTDB taxonomy): domain Bacteria; phylum Bacillota; class Clostridia; order Clostridiales; family Clostridiaceae; genus Clostridium. The sequence goes on along the minus strand of JAFNXG010000094.1, from coordinate 632 downwards.
AAAAGTATTATATCTCCAGGTTTAATTTTTTTCATAACTCTATTATATTCTATATCTGCACCTGCTTCTTTATAATCTACAGAATCTAAGCTCCATTGAATACATTTATAACCCATTTCTTCTACTTTAGATATAGCTGCCTCATTAAAATCACCACTAGGAAATCTAAATATACTACTTTTAATACCTGCAAAATCATTGAAAATTTGTTCAGTTTTAATTATTTCTTCTTCAATTTTATCTTTTGATATTTTACTAAACATAGGATGGACATAACTATGATTACCTATTTCATGTCCTGAATTCTTGATATTAATAAAATTTTTAGTATTGGTATCATTATAAGTTACCCATTTACCCATAATAAAAAATGTTGCTTTAACTTCATTTTTATCCAATACAGCTAATATTTCTTCTAAATAATCATTTTCAGCCCAATTAATATCAAATGTAAGAGCAACACTCTTTTCTTCGGTGTCAACGCTGTATATAGGAAGTTTTTTATTAAGTAGATACAGAACAGGAGCTGAAGTTGATAAATAGTTATATATACAAGAGGTAGTTATTGTGAAAAGAACAACTATTAAAGATATAAAAATTTTTTTATAAGGTTTCATAAAAATTTCCTCCAT
>JAFNXG010000093.1 GCA_017383505.1 Clostridium sp. | reverse complement strand
GTAGATGTAGCAGTACTATTATTTTCCTCTCCTTTTTTGTCTCCTTTATCACTTGATCCACAAGCTACAAAGTTAATTGAAGTTGCTGCAACAAGTAATGTTACTAATAGTTTTTTCATAGTATTCTCCTCCACTTTTAAAAAAATCTTTTTTATTTAAAGTTAATAAAAATATAACTTAAATACATACCATTAGAATCGATTCCAATTTCAAACCCAGAAACCGTTTGCATTATTTTAAAATTACATAGTTTAATAAAAAACCGTTTTATCACGCAAGTTTATTATGATATTTATTGTTAATTTTTACAATATTATTTATTTGTAAAATTTGTTATTTTTATATATTTTTTCTTTGTTTACATTTACATTATATATAATTTACATTTTATAGTCAATAAGTTTAATGAAGTTTATTCTATTAAATTTATTTTTTGTTAAATTTAGTTTTTATATATTTAATTTACCATTATTTCTAATAATTTAAGTAATATTCAATATATTTAAAATTTGAATAGATTATTTATTATAATAAAACATAGAATCACATAATAAATAGTTAAAGTAATATTAACTTTAACTATTTATGCTTTAATATTAAACATTATAAATATTGAAATTTACATTCTGAAAAATCAAAGTAATCTTTAAATTCAAATCTACAAATACTTTCAAATTCATCTTCATTCCAAAAATTATTTTGCATTATATTATTTGTATCTATAAATTCAATCATTTCATTATAATCTATAGTATTTCCATTATCTTTTATACAAGACTTTAAACACTTTAAAGTTTCTGATTCCCCTTTTTCTAAGTTTAAACTTGTTGAATCAGTAGTCAGTATTATAGATTTTGCTCTAAATCTATTAAAATTAGTCCTCTTATTTGCCATATCACTTTCTTTAACGGTTGAAAATAATTTAACTTTTATTCTCATAAAAATTCCCTCCTGGCACTTTTTGTATACCTTTACATACTGATATATATTCTTTTTTTTATGAAATAATACTTATATTTTTATTTTTTTGTTCCAATAAAAACAAGGAATTTTTCTTTTGAATTGATGCAAAATAATATATATAGTCACATTCTTATTATATCTAGGAGGCCAAAATGAAAAAATTTAAAAGCCATAAAATCAAAGAAACAATTAATAAAAGTAATGAAGATCTTAACTTACATGAAATAAAAGCTAAAACTGGCGCTGGAAATGGCTATAAACATTCTTACACAAAAGATATAGAAGTATCTGATGAAATCTCTAATAGCTCTATGTTTCATAAAAGTCATAAAATACAAGATGTTATTGATGAGCATGATGGAGATTTAAATTTACATGAAATAAAAGCTAAAACTGGTGCTGGAAATGGCTATAAACATCATACTACTGATATAGAAGTAGCTGATGAATTAAATAATTCTCAGCCTATTCATAAAAGCCATAAAATACAAGATGTTATTGATGAGCATGATGGACATTTAAATTTACATCAAATAAAAGCTAAAACAGGTGCTGGAAGTGGTCATAAACACCATACTACTGATATAGAAGTAGCTGATGAATTAAGTAATTCTCAACCTATTCATAAAAGTCATAAAATACAAGATGTTATTGATGAGCATGATGGACATTTAAATTTACATCAAATAAAAACTAAAACAGGTGCGGGAAGCGGTCATAAACACTAATATTTATATAATAAAAGATAGCTTAACATTAATTAAGCTATCTTTTTTAACTGTATATAATATTTATTTTTCACAAGGTATTTCTGTTATTGAAACTACTGAGTATTCATAATCATCAGATCTAAATATATCGATAACTACTGATACTGTAGATTCTAAACATCCAGCTACTCTTTTATTTGCTAATAATAAATAATTATATCCACATTTAGATTTTCTGCTACCTAATACATAAATTAAATGAAAAGATACACCTAATAAATTATCAAGTGCACTATTTAATCCAGCTAAAGTTTTTTGAGAAAGGCAATTTAAGCTAACAGGACATATTTTCCAGCAACTATTATATCCATGTTTATATTCGTAATTATATTCATTGTTACATCCCATAAAAGTTCACTCCTTATTTATTACCTTTACTTCTATATTATGTAACTATTTCTTGATTGCTACATCAAAATTAACTTTTAATACATTTACTGGTATTATTGTCTATTATAATAATCAATACCATCACTAGGCTTAAAATATGTTCTTATATACCCATCCTGCGATAAAAAAACAATTTCATTTTTACTTGCATTATAGTATATATAATCTCCATCTTCTCCTTCTTGCTTATGTATAGAAGATTTAGAATTAATAACATCATTTGCACCTTCTAAATACTCTTCTTTTGATGCATAGTTAAATTCATTTTTATGTTTTTCAAAATGATCCTCTAATAATTTATCATTTCTAAATTCATAGGTACCCTGTATTTGTCCATTTTGAGGGTTTGGATTAACATTTGTAAAATCTATTGTAATACCAAATAACTTACCTAAAAATAAAACTAAAAGTACTAATGCAGATGCTATAATATTTCTAAATACTTTTTTATTTGTTTTTTTATTTGTATTATTGTTAGGATTCTCATTTTTATAATTATTATTTATATTTTTATTTTCTCTTCTACACTCATTACATCTTTTAGGAAGCTCTAAATTCTTATCATTAAAGAATTTAATCTCTGAATCTGATAATACAAATTCCTTTCCACATTGCTTACACTTTCTTTTTATCACTTTTAACCTCCGACTAACTTATTTTTAATATTATAAAGTTATTTAACTTTATAATATATTTAATATGTTATCATATAATTTGAGAAAATGTTTACTAAATTTATTATAAACTAATAATGTATTTATCTATATAATCATATTGATATTCAAATAATTCATAGCTTCCTGGCCATCCGTGTAAAAAAACAATAGTTTTATCTGATTTTTTCATTAAGATCTTCAACATATATTTTTACATTTGATTTAATCTTAATATATATCTCATTTTTTACTCCATTAAATTAAATATTTATTATAAATTATTATAAAAAATAAAAAGTTAAAATAACTATTCTCTTAATAAAGCTAGTGTACAACAATCTATACTACCGTCTCCCTTAACTATTTCTGAGAATTCTAATAACTTAACATCGTATCCTAATTTCTTTAGTTTGTTTGCTACACTTACATTACTAGTAATTAATTTTTTATTACCTAAATAAACAATATTAGTGCCAAACTCATCAGCCTCTTCTTTAGTTACATCTATTACATTTTTTATATATTTTTTAATTACTTCTTTATCATAAACATATGGCGATACTAAAGCCCCTTCTTTTCCTAATAAACTAAAAACACAATCTAAATGTAGCATACTAGTATCAAATTTAATTGGTATAACTTGCTTTTTTATACCTTTAAGAATTAATATTTTTTTTAATTCTTCAATAGCATTTAAGTTTGTTCTATTACTTACTCCTACAAAAATTTCTTTATCTCCTACTGCTACGTCTCCGCCTTCTATATTATTCTCCATAATATAATAATCAAGTTTTTCTTCAAAAGCTAATTTCTTTATAGGCTCGATCTCTACTTCTCTTTCTTTTAAAGACATTTTACTAATAAATAAAACATTTTCTATTACAAATGCTATATCTTTTGAATATACTTGTTTAGAAGAACTTGTTATATCAATAAATATAGGTTTAACATCATTTTCAATTAAATAATTTATATATTTATTATATTGATTAGTAGCTAAAGTATAATCTACTTTATTATAAAATTTGTTTGATTTATTAGTTATTCTATAATTAATTGGATAACATAATAAACAAGATTTTAATCTATCATATCCATTACTTACATATACTTTCATTATAATAACTCCTTACCATTTATATTTATTTTTCCTTAAATTTTATAAAAAATGTATTTTCAAATAATATAAATTTATTATTTGGGGTATTAATTAAGTTTTTATAGCCTACTTTATTGACTACCTCAACTTGTATATTTTCTTGTCTAATTAGGAATTATAAATTTGTATGGTATTTTGATTTAATATTATTTTTTAAGGAGTGATTATATGAGACAACTTTCACAAGTTGAAGTTTTATCTTTAACTGCTGTTTTAAAAGCAGAAACTGATGGACTTAAAATGCAAAGAGTTTTAAATTCAGTAATTACAGATGATGATTTAAAAAGACAATCAGAAGCAAGTATATTAGCTACTGAAGGAAGAATAAAAGGGCTTATTCAATTTATGAAAGAAAATGACTTATTAAATAATAAGGGGGTAGAATAATATGTTAAAAGTACTAGCAGATTTAGTTAAAGATAATGTTAAGATAGATGATAAATTAATCTGTGAAAGCATGATGACTGCTGCAAAAGATGGTGCAATGCTTTATTTAAATTCAACTTTAACAAGCACTACTCCAGAATTAAGAGCTATTTATAGCGCTGGCGTAACACAAATGCTTCAAGGACATACAACACTTACAGAGCTATCTGTAAAAAAAGATTGGGTTAAACCTTACGAAGAACCTTATTGTCAATTAAATTGCGTATTTAACTGTGCTAATGATACTGTTGATAGTAACAAATAATCTATATAAACTAAAATGGAGAATCTAAAAATCAGATTCTCCATTTTAAATTCTATTATATATTTTAGTTAATTTATATATTAAAATTTATTAGTCTTATTTATAAAACTCTTGAATTGATAGTAACTATTCCTTTTATAATCTTTTAGTGAATTTATTATTTTATATATATAATAGTGGCAATAATGTCACATTATCCATTTCAATTAAATTTACATAATAACTAGTAATACTATACTAGCTATTATGTATTATTTTTCTTTATATAACACTTCTATTTCTTATTACATTCTTTTAAATAATTTTCTTCTATCTTACTCCAGTCTATTATATTCCATATATTTTTTACATATTCAGCTCTTAAGTTTTTATATTTTAAGTAATATGCATGTTCCCAAACATCAATAGTTAATATAGGCTTCATTTTAAAAATTAATGGTGAATCTTGATTTGATGTAGATATAATATCAAGTTCTCCTTCTTCATCTACAACAAGCCATCCATAACCTGATCCAAATTGATTTATTGCTTTATTTGATATTTTCTCTTTTAATTTTTCTATATCTCCATATTTCTTATTAATTTCTGCTAATAACTTACCACTTGGACACTTCTTAGGCTTCTTTGATAAAATTGAAAAATATAAATTATGATTTGCAACACCTCCACCTTGATTAATTACATCCTTCCTTATTTCCACAGGAATTTTTTCAACACTATAAAGTATTTCTTCTAATGTTTTTCCTTCAGTAAATTTTTCATATCCCTCAAGGACTTTATTTAGTTTATCTACATATCCTTGTAAATGCTTTGTGTAATGTATACATACTGTTTCTCTGTCAATATAAGGCTCTAAATCGCTATACCTATATTGTAATGGCCACTTATCATATTTCATACACATTCCCCCTTTCTATTTTACTATTATTTTTCTTATTACTTTTATATTCATAAATATAGATACTTTTAAAAATATATAATTATTACTTTTATGGAGGTGATAGACTATGATACAGGATTTTTCTGCAGCTACATTTCCTTGGATAGCTTTTGGTATGTCCATTGCTTTTTATTTAAGATCAAAAAGTAAAACAGAAACTACTAAAATGAAAAAATAAAACATATAAAAAAGGCATCTATTAGATAAGACACTAAAAAAGTGTCTTATCTATAAATGCCTTTTTATACAACTTTAGTTGTCCATTCCTCACAGTTCCAAATATCTGTTACAACATCCTTATAGAACTCTGGTTCGTGGCATACTAGTAATATACTTCCCTTATACTCTTTTAAAGCTCTCTTTAACTCTTCCTTAGCTTCAACATCTAAATGGTTAGTAGGCTCATCTAGGATTAAGATATTTGTTTCTTCATTTATAAGCTTACATAATCTAACCTTAGCTTGTTCTCCCCCACTTAATACACATACCTTACTTTCGATATGTTTAGTTGTTAATCCACATTTAGCAAG
>JAFNXG010000092.1 GCA_017383505.1 Clostridium sp. | reverse complement strand
GGATATAAAGATGCTGTTCAAAGATGTAATGTATTAGCAGCATGCATTTATGCAAAGATGACTACAGAACAATTAGGAATGTTAGATCTTTGCTATTCACCACCATTCTCAAGAACTTGGGATGTATTAAATGTAGCAGGTAATGTTTCTAAATAGTATATAAAAATAAAAGACTACTTACCATAGTAGTCTTTTATTTTTATATTTTATTATTTACTTTATTAAAAATTTATGCAATAATATTATATATTTTGTGCCTAATTAATAAGAAAAAAAGAGATTTTTTATTAATAGTTGCAATTAGCATAAATACTATTTATATTAAAAAGTATTTATGCTAAAAAAAAACTATAAAATTAGGAGTGGACATATGAAAATAGGATTTGATCATGAAAAGTATTTAGAGGAGCAATCAAAATACATACTAGAAAGAGTTAATAACTATGATAAGTTATATTTAGAGTTTGGTGGAAAGCTTTTATTTGATTTACATGCAAAAAGAGTTTTACCAGGATTTGATGAAAATGCAAAGATAAAACTATTACATAAATTAAGAGAAAATGTTGAAGTAGTTATTTGTGTTTATGCAGGAGATATAGAAAGAAACAAAATAAGAGGAGACTTCGGTATCACTTATGATATGGATGTTTTAAGACTTATTGACGATTTAAGAAGTTATGACTTAGAAGTTAATTCAGTTGTAATAACTAGATATAATGATCAGCCTTCAGCTACTGTTTTCATAAACAAATTAGAAAGACGTGGAATAAAAGTTTATAAGCATAGAGCTACTAAAGGATATCCAACAGATGTAGATACTATAGTTAGTGAAGAAGGATATGGAAAGAATCCATATATTGAAACTAGCAAGCCAATAGTAGTTGTTACAGCACCAGGCCCAGGAAGTGGTAAGCTTGCTACATGTTTAAGCCAATTATATCATGAAAATAAAAGAGGAAATGTTGCGGGATATTCAAAGTTTGAAACATTCCCAGTATGGAATGTTCCACTAAAACATCCATTAAATATAGCTTATGAAGCTGCAACAGTTGATTTAAAAGACGTTAATATGATAGATTACTTCCACTTAGAAGCATATGGTGAGACAGCTGTAAATTATAATAGAGATTTAGAAACTTTCCCAGTATTAAAAAGAATTATAGAAAAAATAACAGGAAAAGAATCAGTATATAAATCACCAACGGACATGGGAGTTAATAGAGTAGGATTTGGTATAGTTGATGACGAGGTTGTTAAAGAAGCTTCAAGACAGGAAATAATAAGAAGATACTTTAAAACTGGTTGTGAATACAAAAAAGGTTATGTTGATCAAGAAACTTTTGAACATGCAAAACTTATAATGGAACAAGTAAACTTAAAAGAGGAAGATAGAAAAGTTGTTATTCCAGCTAGAGAGCGTGCTGCTAAGTTAAGAGAAGAAGGAAATAATGGTATACATACAGCAGTGGCTATGGAGTTAAATGATGGTACTATACTTACAGGAAAAGGATCAGAGTTATTAGATGCATCTGCAGCAGTATTATTAAATTCAATTAAACATTTAGCAAATATTGCAGATGATATGCACTTAATATCTCCGGTTATTTTAGAACCAATTTTAGCTTTAAAATCTAAAACTTTAGGTAATCAAAAGATTTCATTAAACTGTGAAGAAGTTTTAATAGCATTAAGTATTTCAGCTGCAACTAATCCAATAGCTCAAGTAGCCATGGAAAAACTATCAATGCTTAAAGGATCTCAAGTTCATTCAGTTACAATATTACCAACAACTGATGAACAAACATTCAGAAAGTTAGGAGTAGACGTAACTTGTGATGCAGAATATGCTTCTGAAAGTCTTTTCTACAATAACTAAAAAGTAAATAATAAAGCCCTATCAATATTTGATAGGGCTTTATTATTTAAATTTAGTTACTATTTTAGTATCCTTGATCTTCAAAAAATTATAAAAACAATCCTTTTCTTTATTAAGGTTTAAAGAATAACTAATAATAAGACAAGGAATAATAATAGTATTAAATTATATATTTTAGGAAAGGAATTGTTTTGATGAATGAAGAAAAAGTTAGAATAATACCTCTCGGGGGCTTAGGAGAAATAGGAAAAAATATTACTGTTATTGAATGTGATAATGAAATTGTAGTAATTGACTGTGGAATAGCTTTTCCAGATGAAGAAATGTATGGGGTAGATTTAATAATTCCAGATGTAACTTATTTAAAAAATAATATCGAAAAAGTAAAAGGAATTTTTTTAACGCATGGACATGAAGACCATATAGGGGCATTACCTTACGTATTAAAACAAATAAATGTACCTATCTATGGAACAAAGCTTACTATTGGCATAGTTAAAACTAAATTAGAAGAACATAATATTCTAGAAAAGACAAAATTAAATAGTGTTAATCCTGGAGATACGATTTCATTTGAGAAACTTAAAGTAGAATTTATAAGAAACACTCATAGTATTGCGGATTCATGCAGTTTAGCTATATTTACTCCTGTAGGAACGATATTACATACAGGAGATTTTAAAATAGATTATACCCCTATAGATGGAGAAAGAATGGACTTGCAAAGAATATCTAATTTAGGTAAAGAAGGTGTAGCTTTATTGATGGCAGATAGTACAAATGTTGAAAGAAAGGGACATTCGCTATCAGAAAAAAGTATTGAATTAACTTTTGATAAGGCTATAGGAAAAGCAAAAGGTAGAGTTATAGTTGCTACTTTTGCATCTAATATACATAGAATGCAGCAAATAATAGATGCATCCGTTAAAAATAATAGAAAAGTAATTTTTAATGGAAGAAGTATGGAGAATATATCAAAAGTTGCAATGGAACTAGGATATTTACATATACCAGATGATAAGATAATAGATATTGATAAATTAAAAGATTATGAAAATGATAAAATTACACTAATAACAACAGGAAGCCAAGGAGAATCAATGGCTGCATTAGCTAGAATAGCATTCTCTAATCATAGAAAGATAGCTATAGAACCTAATGATACATTTATTATTTCAGCATCTCCAATTCCAGGAAATGATAAGCTAATCTCTAGAGTAATAAATCAATTATTTAGAAAGGGAGCAGATGTAATTTATGATGATCTAGAAGATGTTCATGTTTCAGGTCATGCATATAGAGAAGAATTAAAGTTAATACATACATTAGTAAATCCTAAATATTTTATGCCTGTACATGGAGAATATAGACATTTAAAACATCATGGAGATTTAGCTGAAAGTTTAGGGATGGAAAAAAGTAAAATATTTATATTAGAAACAGGTAATGTATTAGAATTAACTGAAAATAGTTGTAAGAAAGATGGAAGAGTGAAAACAGGAGCTATATTTGTTGATGGGTTAAGTGTTGGAGATGTAGGAAATATTGTTTTAAGGGATAGAAGACATTTAGCACAGGATGGAATGCTAACTATCGTAGTTGCAATTGAGAGAGAAACATTAAGTATTGTATCAGGCCCAGATGTAATTACAAGAGGATTTGTGTATGTTAAGGAATCAGAGGAACTTATAAATTCAGTAAGGGAATTATCAGTAAGAGAATTAGAAAAATGTTTAAGTGTAGGTATTATTGAATGGTATGTATTAAAGGCTAATGTTAAAAAGACAGTTGAAAATTATATATATGAAAAAACAAAGAGAAGACCAACAATAATTCCTATAATTATGGAAACTTAATTAATTATATATGTTGATTTTTTTATATATTCCAGTTAGTTTCATCTAGTTGAGAACCTAAAAATATTTTCACATATGAAATATAAAGTAGAAAGTCCAGAATACTTAAATATATTCTGGATTTTGATTTATTAATATTAAAAAATAATATCATTATGTATACAAGGAATCTTTTATACATTATACTATATAATGACAAAATAATTGACAGGAGAGACATATGAATAAAAATACGAGATATTTAACTGTAAATGGTATTTTAGTAGCTTTTGCTATTGCGATACAACTTATAGGAAGGAATCTCCCTACTTTAAGTCAGGGCTTTGTTGGTCCAACAATTAATGCCATATTAATTCTTAGTGTGCTAATGACTAATTTAAAATATGCATCAATGCTTGCTATATTAACGCCAATAACAGCACTATTAACAGCACAACTTAATCCAGCAATGGGATTCTTTGTTCCATTTATATGTGTAGGTAATTTAGTTTTTGTAGTGTTATTTAGTTTATGTAGGCTTAAGAGCGTTGTTAAAGTTAATGATAAGATTGCTAATATAGTAAGTCTTGTTATAGCATCTGTTGGTAAATTTATATTCTTATCGTTTGCAGCAACTAAGCTAATAGTTTGGTTAAACTTAGGAGTGGCACCTAAAATATTAGAAAAATTAGCTGTAGCAATGGGAGCAGTTCAATTATATGCTGCTTTAGCTGGTGGAATATTGGCTATAGTGCTTGGCGGGGTACTGTTAAGAATCAATGCTAAAAGCAATAAGTAGTAATTATTGTAATACTATATGAAAGGAGCTAGATTTAGCTCCTTTTTATTATGTTAAAATTCTGAATGAATTATATAATATGTTGAATTTCAGTTATAATTGAAAATATAGAGGAGTTTGTTGTATAATTAATATGTAAACATTTAATGGAAAAAAGGGGAAAGCATGAATACAACAACAGTTAAAAAGTATCAAGATTTATTAAAAGAACTTTCAAAGACTCAGAGATCAGATGTAAAAGGATTTAGACAAAAATATGAAGAAGCTTTAAGAGGTTTTTTAAATTTAGAAGAAGTTTATACAATAGCATCAAGAAGTGCAACAGTTGAAGAGGTTAAAGAAAATATAGCTAGACCGTTATGCGCTTTAAATCATAAGAAGCTACCATCTATGTGGTTTTTTTCAGAAAAAGAATTTGCTCAAAATTTTGTTAGACATTTTAAAATAATAAAAGATGAGACTGAGTATATAAGAAAACTTCAAGGAGAAGAATTAATAGAAGTTATAAAGTTTGGAATATTTAATGGAATTTATCAATTTTCAATAGATGAAGGTAAATGTACTATGGTCATGGTACCATATGATTTATTAAACATGTATCTATCAGAAAAAGGAGAGGAAGCTTTCTTACAAAAAGAACAATATGAATTAATGATTTTATTTACAATGATGAAATTCCATAAGAAGCTTGTATATTCTATAGAAAGTGATAACACGGATAGTAATGGAAAATATATATTAGCACCTGATAGAAATGGTATTCTTAATATTTTTGATAAGAAGGATGATGCTAATATTCATAAATATGATATTGGATATGGAAGAAAAGAAGCAAAAGGGCTTAATATAATACAGTTAAGGGATGCAATTAATTCAATAGTTGATGATATTAAATTAGTAAGATTTGAAATAATGGAAAAAATTATTGATATAGATAGTAAAAAATTATCTTATATATTAAATGAAATGATTAGACTTCATCATAAATAGAAATATATTAATAAAACTACCTAAATTTTTTTAGGTAGTTTTATTAATATATATTATTTTTAAAGATTTTACTTATAATAAATATAGGTTATACTAAGTAAATAAAACTAATAAATTTTAAAAATGAGGGAAGTAATATTGAATAATAAATTTAAAGAATATAATTTATGTGATGAAATAATTAAAGCATTAGATGGGATAGGTTATAAAAAACCTTCTGATGTACAAAGAGAGGTTATACCTCAGATATTAACAGGAAAAGATATTGTAGTTAAGTCACAAACAG
>JAFNXG010000091.1 GCA_017383505.1 Clostridium sp. | reverse complement strand
TTCTTTCTTCTTAATCTCAGGTGGAAGAGTTAATCTTGAAATTCTTACTTTAGCAGCTGCCTCATCAATTAAATCAATAGCTTTATCTGGCATATATCTATCTGTTATATATCTGTCTGCTAAATCTACCGCCATATATAATGCAGAATCTGTAATTTTAACCTTATGATGTGATTCATATTTATCCCTTAAACCAAATAAAATATTTAGAGTTTCCTCTCTTGTTGGAGGCTCTACATTTACAGTTTGGAATCTTCTTTCTAGAGCTGCATCTTTTTCTATATGCTTTCTATATTCATCTATTGTTGTAGCTCCAATACACTTTATTTCTCCTCTTGCTAAAGCTGGTTTTAATATATTAGATGCATCAATTGCTCCTTCTGCACCTCCAGCTCCAACTATTGTATGAATTTCATCTATAAATATTATTACATCTTCCTCATTTTTTAACTCATTCATTACCTTTTTTAATCGTTCTTCAAATTCACCTCTATATTTGGCTCCAGCAATCATAGAAGTAATATCTAATATTAGTATTCTTTTATCACTTAAACTTTCAGGAGCATCTCCAGATACTATCTTTTGAGCTAATCCTTCTATTATTGCTGTTTTTCCAACACCTGGTTCACCTATTAAACAAGGATTATTTTTTATTCTTCTACATAAAATTTCTAATACTCTTTGAGTCTCTTCATCTCTTCCTATAACAGGATCTAATTTGCCTTCTCTTGCACTTTGTGTTAAATCTCTACTATATTGATCTAATACTGGAGTCTTATTCTGCTTTTTTTCTTTTTGTATAGATTTTTTATTTTCTCTAAGCTCATTTCCAGAAACATATTTATTTAAATCTTGTTTAATTAAAGACAAATCAATTTTTCCACTTGTTAAAATAGTATAGGCTACACCTTCACCTTCATTTACAAGAGCTATTAATATATGTTCTGGATTGATAAAGCTATGACCATATTTTCTTGCTATATCTAGACTATCATCAAATAACCTTTTTGCTCTAGGAGTTAATAACATTTCTCCATTAGAAATCTCATCATCCCCAAATCCTAAATAATCCTCTGTCATTTTTCTTACCCTATCAATTGTAATTCCCTTTGCAGATAAAAGTTGACCTGCATATCCATTTTCTTTTAATATTCCTAACAAAATATGCTCTGTCCCAATGTAACCATGCTTAAAATTTTGAGACTCTTGTTGAGCTTCTACTAAAACAAGCTGTGCTCTCTCTGTAAACCTCCCAAAAATCATATTGTCACCTCCAAATATAATTTAATATAAATATCTATATATTATTTTTATATTATTAAATATGACTCAATCTCTTTTCACCCTAATTACTTATTTCATATATTATAATTATTATGATAAAATAACCATTATGATACTCTTAAGAATATCTGCTCTTACCTTATTTTTATTTTCAGAATATGATAATGTTCTATCATTTATAGATATTTTTATAATTTCAACTTCTCTCCTACTTATAAGATTGATATCATATAAATGTTCAAGTAATAATACAGCCGAACTATAGGTCAGACTATTTCCAATAGATCTATTTATCTTATCTAACTTACTTTCTTTATTGTATTCTATTCTTTTTATTATTATATAACCTCCACCACCTCTTCTACTTTCAATTACATATCCCTTTTCTGTAGTAAATCTTGTTGTTAAAACATAATTAATTTGAGATGGTGCACAATTAAATTTATCTGCTAGCTCATTTCTTTGTATAATTATTTCCTTATCTTTTTCTTCTTCTATCATGTCATTAATAAACTTTGCTATTATATCTGAAATTCTTGCCATAATTTCACCTTCCTAAACACACCTTGACCTTATTTGACTTTAATTATATAGATAATCTTTTTTTATGTCTATGTAAACTAAATAACTTATTTTATCTAATTAACTCTATTAAATCCTATTGTCTCCAACATTATTTTTATTAAACATTATATTATTAATTAATATTTATATATATAAAAAGAGCCGCCATTACGACGACTCTAAATATTTATTAAGCTTCAGCTGGAGCTCCTACTGGACAAACATTTGCACAGTTTCCACAATCAATACAAGTATCTGCATCAATAACGAATTGAGTATCTCCTTGGCTTATAGCGTTAACTGGACATTCTGCTGCACAAGCACCACAGTTAACACATGAATCATTAATTGAATATGCCATTAAAAGCACCTCCCCCTATTATTAATAACATAACTATTCTATCATATAATTTTTTTATTTTAAAGAGAAAATAAATGTTAATTTCCATCCTTTTCTAATTATCTTTTATAAGATTTTTTATTAATTTTCTATCTTCTTCGGATTCTATCTCTAGCTTTATATCATCATCATCTATAGAATCTTCGTAATGACCTTTTATAAGTTCAATATTTTCTATATTAAATTCCTTTAGAATTTCCTCTTCTGCTTTTTTTAACTTTACTTTAACACTTTCTTTAACAATATTATTCGAGAATACTTCTCCAGTTCCTTCACTAGTCTTTACTATAGAACCAACTTTAGGCATTCTTTTTCTAATATCCTCATAAGTACTTTGTTCATAGTTTAAACAACACATAAGTCTTCCACAAATTCCTGATATTTTAGTTGGATTAAGTGACAGATTTTGTTCTTTTGCCATCTTTATTGAAACTGATGCAAAATCCCCTAAAAATGTTGAGCAACACATAGGTCTACCACAAGGTCCTAATCCTCCTAGCATCTTTGCTTCATCCCTAACACCAATTTGTCTTAATTCAATACGAGTCTTGAATATAGTAGCTAAATCCTTAACTAATTCTCTAAAATCAACTCTTCCATCAGCTGTAAAATAAAATATAACCTTATTATTATCAAAAGTGTATTCTACATCTATAAGTTTCATATTTAATTTATGCTCTTGAATTTTTTTTAAACAAATATCAAATGCATCTTTTTCTTTATCTTTATTTTTAAAGTGTTTATTAATATCTTCTTCACTTGCTATTCTTAAAACACTTTTTAATGGGGCAACTATATCATTCTCACTTATTTCTTTTACCCCAATTACACATTCTCCAAATTCTATCCCTCTTGCAGTTTCAACTACTACATAAGTATTTTTTTCTATATTCATATCTACTGGATTAAAATAATATATTTTACCAGCCTTTTTAAATCTAACTCCCACTACTTTTATCATTATTAACCCTCCATAAAGCCCATTAACATTACGCGTAATGTCATTCCCCAATTTACATTACTTTTAATGTTCTTTCTTGCTTCTTCTATAGTCTTTATCATATTATTTAATTTTTTAAATGACATTTCCTTAGTTAATTCATTTATCTCTTGAATTTTATCTCCATTTATAATAAAACTATTATTTTCTACTTCTTTATATATTAATATATCCCTTATAAATCCACTTAAAATATTTAATACTTCTTCTTTATTATCTTTTAAAGTAATTAAACTCTCTTCTTCTTCCAATACAATTTGAATATCATTCTTACTTAATTTTTTTATTAATTGTATTATCTTACTTCTAAGTTCCTTTAAATCATTATCATTAAAGTATCTATCTATTCTACCTGGAATACCCTCACTAAATGCTATAGCAGACTCTATTTCATTATCGTTAAAATTGAATCCTTTTACTCTTATATATTCATATAACTCATCCTTAGTCAAAGGTGTTAATTTATAAATTTCACATCTAGATTTTATCGTATCTAAAATTAACTCTAAACTTTCACATAATATTATTATGTAAACTCCTATTGGAGGTTCTTCTATAGTTTTAAGAAGTGCATTTTGAGCTTGAATTGTTAATCTATTTCCTTCATGTATAATAATTACTTTTTTCTCTCCCTCAAAGGGTTTTTTAGAAACTTCTTCAATTATGTTTCTTACATCATCTACCCCGAAAGATGATTTATTAATTTTATAATTAATTATATCAACATATTCTCTATCTAATTCTTTATTTAGAATTAACTTAGCCAATATATTAGCTAATTTACTTTTTCCAATTCCATCTTCTCCTGCTATGAGGTGAGCATGAGAAAGAGTATTATTAATGCATCTATTTTTAAAGTTGTTAATTAAAGTCCTATATCCTATAAAGCTTCTCATACAATCACCTCCTTATTAGCTTAATTATACTTTATAAAATTGATCAACATCTAAAACAAATATAGTAGCCCCTCCAACTTCTACTTCAATTGGATAAGGCATATACATTGATGATCCAGTCCCAATGGTACTTGGAGCTGGCGTAGAAACTATCTCTTTTCTTTTTTTACATACATCTTCTATTACTTTAACTACGTCTTTAACTACTTCTTTTTCAACACCAATCATTAATGTTGTATTTCCTGATTTTAAAAATCCACCTGTTGTAGCTAATTTAGTTACTCTAAAATTATTATCTGTTAATTCATCAATTACATCCATAGCATCATCATCTTGAACTATAGCCAATACCAATTTCATACCACATACCTCCACTAATAAATTAATAATTTATTTCTATTATATTTTATCATAAATATCTAATAATTTACTAAATTTTATCTTTAAATAATTTACTATATGAAAATTTATGTTTTACTGTACTATTATAATTAAATATTTTAAATTTAAAGTTCTATTTATTAATTATTTAGTTTTTACAACTCTTATTCAAATATACATATGTGAGTATTCATTTAGGTTATTAATCACTATATTAAATAAAAAATGTTGACTAATGGTAAAGTAACTTATATTCAAAGTTTTCTACCTTTTAGACAACATCTTTTATATTATAAATACTTCTTTATATTATCATAAATTTCATCATTTATATCTTCTATAGTTCTTAACTTATTATCCTTACAGCATTTTATAACTTTCCAATTATACTTATCTGCAATATATAATGAGTTATTATATGAATTAATTAAATATTCTTTATTACTTTCATGTATATCTTTAGCTTCTTCTCCAGTAAACTTATTCTTTCTATCTTTCATAAGTTCTTGACTAACTTCAGGATCTACATCTAAAAATATAATTTCATCTGGCTTAGGAATTCCATATATGTTAAACTCTAAATCATATAACCAATCAAGAAACTTTTCCTTTTCATCATTATTTATTTTAGCTGCTTGATGTACCATATTAGAAGTTGTATATCTATCTGATATTATTATTCCACCATTATTATAAAACTCTCCCCATTTAGTTTTATAAGATGCATATCTATCTACAGCATAAAATGTAGATGATACATATGGATTTACATCATTAGGGTCTTTTCCAAAATCTCCATTCAAATACATCTTTACAAGTGCTGAAGAATCACTGTTGTAATCTGGAAAGGTAATTTTCATACATTGCTTTCCTTCATTAATCAATCTTTCATATAATCTATTTGATTGTGTAGCCTTTCCACTAGCATCCGATCCAGACTCTATAATTATTAACTTCCCTTTAGCCATTTATCTCTTCCTTTCATCTTCTTAAGTGAGTTACTTATATTTAAAATTTGAAATTTTTGATACTATAGTATTTTTAAATTTATTTTTTATAAATTCATACTCATCACTATCTATATCTAATAAATTAATCCTCTTTACACATCTTTCACAAATAAAATTGCTCATCACTTCTATACCATTATTATTTTCTTTCTCACATATTATACAATATTTTTTCTCTTCTCTCCATATATCTTTATTACTAATCTCCATAATACTCGCCTCCTATACTATGTAATTCTATCCAATTATTTCATACATATACTTGTCTCAATTTTAAAGTTGAATATTTTCATATAAAAAAAACAAGTGATTTAAGGATATTCCATCTCACTTGTCTTTTATATAATTTATATTAAATTTTTTACTCGTGATAATAAAATATCACTAGGTTCAAATTCAAATTTACATATTTCATTTTGTTTCTTATATACACATATAAACTTTTTACTCTTATCAAATCTTCTAATATAATGCTTATTGCATTTATATTTAGTATATTCTTTAGGAGTATTAGCCTTATCTCCAATATAAAGTATATCTTTTATTTTTAAGCTTTCAACATTTTCTTCTATCTTACTAGTTATTTTATTTATTATAAGTTTGTCTGATATAACACAATACTTATATGATATCTTACACTTTCGTGACTCCTTAATTAGTACTAATAATGTTATTACTATTAATATTCCTTCAACTCCAATTTCTATAGCTATATTCTTCCCAAAATTCATTTTAAAAAATTGATATATGTATAATGCTAAAGTAATAGTTAATAATGATATAACTAACGCAACTGTCTTTTTTGACTCTTTAATTTCTTTATGCATCATAGAAATTCCCCCAAATAACCTGCTTTATTTCTTCTGACAATATTCTGATTATACTAATTTTATAATATTATTTACAACTCCAAAATTCTTTAGTATTTTTTTATCTTGTCCACTATTTAATAAATATCCTAAATTATCTTTATTAATCTAACTATTAATCATTATTATTAAAGCAATGTGGTATAATCATAATATATAATTCATTTATTTATAGAGAGGTACTATTTATGATTCAAATATATAAAAGCATAAGTGAAACAAATTCATCATTAAAAGTATTAGATAGTATTGAGAATGGATGTTGGATAAATGTAGTGGCTCCTTCAGAAGAAGAACTAATTTTAATTTCAAAAAAGACCGGAGTACCATTAACATTCTTAAGAGCTCCATTAGATGATGAAGAAACTTCCAGAATAGATTTTGAAGATGGTTTTACATTAGTTGTAGTAGATATACCTTTTACTGAAATGGAAGATAACTCTTTAACTTATGATACTTATCCATTAGCTATTATTCACTCAGAGAAAGAGATAATAACCATTTGTCTAAAAAATAGTAGAATAATAACAGATTTTATAAATGGTAGAGTAAAGTCTTTCTTCTCATTTAAAAAATCTAGATTTATTCTTCAAATATTAAATAGAATTTCTACTTATTATTTGATATACCTTAGACAAATAGATAAAAAAAGTTTAATGATTGAAAAAAGACTTCATAAATCTATGAAAAATAGAGAATTAATACAACTTCATTCATTAGAAAAGTCCCTTGTTTATTTCTCTACTTCACTTAAAGCTAATGAAATTACTCTTGAAAAGATGTTAAAATTAGATATTATGCAAAAATATAAAGATGATCAAGATGTGTTAGAAGATGTAATAATAGAAAATAAACAAGCAATAGAAATGACTGATATTTATAGTAATATTTTATCTAGTACTATGGATTTCTTTGCTTCTGTAATATCTAATAATCTTAATATAGTAATGAAAGTATTAGCATCAGTTACTATATTAATGGCTATACCAACTATTATAGGTGGTATATTTGGTATGAATGTAATACTACCTTTACAAAATAACCCTCACGGATTTGAAATTATTATGTTCTTAACAATTCTATTAACAGGTATTACTGCTTTTATACTATATAAAAAAGATATGTTTAGCTAAAATTTATTCACAAAAATAAAAAATATCCACATACAAATCAAATTTTGTTGTGGATATTTTGTTTATATCTGTTGATAATTTTACAATTTATTTTTATAAAATTTAAAATTTGCAAAATAAAAAACCTACAAGATTTCTTGTAGGTTTTTTTGGAGGCGCCACCCAGATTTGAACTGGGGAATAAAGGTTTTGCAGACCTCTGCCTTACCACTTGGCTATGGCGCCATACCTGGTGGCTCGACCAGGAATCGAACCAGGGACACGAGGATTTTCAGTCC
>JAFNXG010000090.1 GCA_017383505.1 Clostridium sp. | reverse complement strand
GCATTAGAAAGGGGAGCCAATGACATAACAGATTACTGTGAAATATTTAATTAGGTATAAGTTAAATATTATAAAATAGTAATTTTTACTGACAACTAATTAATTACTTTATCTTAACTGAAGCTATTAACTATAAAAGGGGGCTTTTAATTTGAATAATAATATAGAAATTTTTGATTCTACTTTAAGAGATGGTGCCCAAGGACATGGAATTTCATTTTCACTAGAAGATAAGCTAAAAATAGTTAAAGCATTAGATGAAATAGGAATTGATTTTATAGAAGCTGGAAATCCTGGATCAAATCCTAAAGATATGGAGTTTTTTAAATTAGTAAAGAATATAGAACTTAAAAACTCTAAGTTAGTAGCTTTTGGCTCTACTAGGAAGCCAAATTTAAGTGTTGAAAATGATATTAATTTAAAGAGTTTAATAGATGCAGGAACAGAGGTTGTATCAATTTTTGGGAAGGCTTCATCTTTTCAAGTTACAGATATTTTAAAAACTTCATTAGAAGAAAATATAAGTATGATAGAAGATACAATAAAATATCTAAAAAATAATAATAAAGAAATAATATTTGATGCTGAACATTTTTTTGATGGATATAAAGAAAATAAAGAATATGCTATGGCTACTATAAGAACAGCTAAGAATGCTGGAGCTAAAACTTTAGTTTTATGTGATACAAATGGTGGAACTTTACCTAATGAGATAAAAGAGATAACAAAAGATGTAGAAAGAGAATTTGGAAATGTTATAGGAATACATTGTCATAATGATATTGGAATGGCAGTAGCAAACTCAATAGTTGCACTAGAATCAGGAGCAAGACATATTCAGGGAACTTTTATTGGAATAGGAGAAAGATGTGGTAATACAAATTTAAGCACAGTAATTCCAACAGCTATATTAAAAATGAATTTTAATATGAAATCAAAAGAGTATCTATATGATTTAACAGCAAAAGCAAGATATATTTCTGAAATATCGAATATTCAGATAGAGGATTCGACTCCATATATAGGAAAGTCAGCATTTGCTCATAAAGGAGGAATGCATATAGATGCTATTTGTAAAACTCCAAAATCATATGAGCATATAAATCCAGAGTTAGTAGGAAATGAACGAAGATTTTTATTATCAGAGGTAAGTGGTAAAAGTACAGTTTTACAAGAAATACACAAAATTTTTCCTAATGTAAAGAAAGATGGAGAAGAAGTTAAAAAAGTTACTAAGAGATTAAAAGAATTAGAATATGAGGGTTATCAATTTGAGGGGGCAGAAGGTACTGTTGAATTATTAATAAGAAAAACAATAGGAAAGTACAAGCCGTTTTTTAAATTAAATCATTTTAAGACAATGGGAGAAAACCCTTGGACTGATAATGAATTTAGTTCAACAGCTTTAATTAATATAACTGTTGATGGAAAAAGTGAAATGACAGCAGCAGAAGGAGATGGTCCTGTAAATGCTTTAGATAAGGCTCTTAGAAAGGCGTTAGAGGTATTTTATCCAGAATTAAAAGATGTAAAGCTAGTAGATTATAAAGTTAGAGTTTTAGATTCTGAAAGTACCACAGGAGCAAAGGTCAGGGTATTAATAGAAAGTACTGATAGCAATGAAAGTTGGAGTACAGTTGGGGTATCTAAGGATGTAATTCAAGCTAGTTGGATTGCATTAGTTGATTCAATAGAATATAAGCTTATAAAAGATATTGAAAGAAAAGCAAAAGCGTATTTTTAAAGGGGGAAACAATTATGGCAATGACAATGACACAAAAAATATTAGCAGCACATGCGGGGTTAGAAAGTGTAAAAGCAGGACAACTGATAGAAGCAAACTTAGATTTAGTATTAGGAAATGATATTACTTCACCTGTAGCAGTAAAGGAATTTGAAAAGTTTGGTGTTAAAAAGGTATTTGATAAAGAAAAAATAGCAATAGTTCCAGATCATTTTACTCCTAATAAGGATATAAAGGCTGCAGAACAATGTAAATTTATTAGAGAATTTTCTAGGGAAAAGGGTATAAGTAATTTCTTTGAGATAGGAGAAATGGGAATAGAACATTGTTTACTACCTGAAAAAGGATTAGTAGTTGCAGGAGATGTTGTAATTGGGGCAGATTCACATACCTGCACATATGGAGCATTAGGAGCATTTTCAACAGGAATAGGATCAACTGATATGGCTGCTGGAATGGCAACAGGTAAGTGTTGGTTTAAGGTTCCATCTGCTTTAAAGTTTGTTTTAAAAGGTAAACCATCAAAATGGGTAAGTGGTAAAGATGTAATACTTCATATCATAGGAATGATTGGAGTTGATGGAGCTTTATATAAATCAATGGAGTTTGTTGGAGAAGGACTTAAATACTTATCAATGGATGATAGATTTACAATGGCAAATATGGCTATTGAAGCTGGTGGTAAGAATGGAATATTCCCAGTTGATGAAAAAACAATTGAATATTTAAAGGAGCATGGAAAAAAAGAGTGGAAAGTGTATGAGGCTGATGAGGATGCTGAATACGATAAAGTTTATGAAATAGATTTATCTACTTTAAGACCAACAGTTTCATTCCCACATCTACCTGATAATACTAGAACTATTGATGAAGTTGGAGATGTAGAGATTGATCAAGCTGTAATTGGTTCGTGTACAAACGGAAGAATTTCTGACTTAAGAGTTGCAAGAGATATTTTAAAAGGCAAGAAAATAAATAAAAAAGTTAGATGTATAGTGTTTCCAGGAACTCAAAAAATTTATTTACAAGCATTAGAAGAAGGAATAATAAAAGATTTAGTAGAAGCAGGAGCTGTAGTTTCAACTCCAACATGTGGTCCATGCTTAGGAGGACATATGGGAATATTAGCTAAGGGAGAAAGAGCAATTTCAACTACTAATAGAAACTTTGTTGGAAGAATGGGACATGTAGAATCTGAAGTATATTTAGCAAGTCCAGCAGTTGCAGCGGCTTCAGCAATAACAGGTAAAATAACAAATCCAGAAACAATTTAAGGGGGTAAATAAATATGAAAGCAACAGGAAGAGTTTTTAAATATGGAGATAATGTAGATACAGATGTAATAATACCAGCTAGATATTTAAATACGTCTGACCCAAAAGAATTAGCATTACATTGTATGGAAGATATAGATTTAAATTTTTCAAAGGAAGTTCAAAAAGGAGATATAATAGTTGCAAATAAAAATTTTGGATGTGGTTCATCTAGAGAACATGCACCTATAGCAATTAAAGAAAGTGGAGTTAGTTGCGTTATAGCATCAACATTTGCAAGAATTTTTTATAGAAATGCTATTAATATTGGTTTACCAATTCTTGAATGTGATCAAGCTGTTAAAAGCATTGAAGCTGGAGATAAGTTAGAGGTAAATTTTGATACTGGAGTTATTACTAATTTAACTAAAAATGAAAAATATCAAGGAGAAGCATTTCCAGAGTTTATGCAAAAAATAATAAATAGCAATGGTCTTATAGGCTACATTAAGAACAGTTAGGGGTTAGTATTTGGGGAAATTCTAACTAATAAAAAGGGGGATTATTATGAATTTTAATATAGCAGTTATAGCAGGAGATGGAATAGGTCCAGAAGTTATAGATGAATCAATAAAGGTATTAAATAAGATTGGGGAAAAATATAACCATAATTTTGAGTTTGAATTTTTACAAGCAGGTGGATGTGCAATAGATAGTTTAGGAACACCATTACCTGATAAGACTTTAGAAGCTTGCAAAAGAAGTGATGCAGTACTTTTAGGAGCTGTTGGAGGCCCAAAGTGGGATAATCCTAATGCAAAGGTTAGACCAGAACAAGCATTATTAGGATTAAGAGGAGGACTAAACTTATATTGTAATTTAAGACCAGCACTTTTATATAAATCATTAAAGGAAGCATCTCCATTAAAAGAGAGCATTATAGGTGATGGAATTGATATTTGTGTTGTAAGAGAGTTAACTGGAGGAATTTACTTTGGTGAAAGAGGAAGAGATATTATAAATGGAACTCTTTCAGCTTACGATACAGAGAGATATAGTATAAAAGAAATTGAAAGAATAGTTAAAATTGGCTTCGATACAGCTATGAAAAGAAATAAAAAATTAACAAGTGTTGATAAGGCTAATATTTTAGAAAGTTCTAGATTATGGAGAAGTGTAGTTGAAGATATGGCTAAAGACTATCCAGAGGTAGAAGTTAATCATTTATATATTGATAATGCTTCAATGCAACTAGTTAAAGACCCAAGACAGTTTGATGTTATTGTTACTTCAAATATGTTTGGAGATATATTATCAGATGAAGCTTCAATGATTACAGGCTCAATAGGTATGCTTCCATCTGCATCTTTAGGAGAAGGAACATTAGGTATGTATGAGCCTATACATGGTTCTGCTCCAGATATTGCAGGTAAAGGTATAGCAAATCCACTAGCTACAATTCTTTCAACAGCAATGATGCTTAAATATAGCTTTAATTTAGAAAAAGAAGCAAAAAATATTGAAGATGCAGTAGTTAAGGTTTTAGAAGAAGGATATAGAACTGGTGATATAAGAAGTGAAGGGTGTACTCTTGTTGGAACTAAGGAAATGGGAAATCTCGTTTTAGAAAGAATTTAAGTTAATAGAGAATGGTATGGGGTGATTTAGGTGAAAAGTGATGTAGTAAAAAAGGGAGTTACAAAGGCTCCACATAGATCATTATTTAAGGCATCAGGATTAACTGATGAAGAGATAAAAAAGCCTTTAATAGGAGTTGTTACATCTCAAAATGATATAATACCAGGACATATTAATTTAGATAAAATTGTTGAAGCAGTAAAAAAGGGAGTTTTAATGGCAGGTGGTACTCCATTAGTATTTCCTACTATAGGAGTATGTGATGGTATTGCAATGGGGCATGAAGGAATGAAGTATTCATTAGCTACAAGAGAACTTATTGCAGACTCCATAGAATGTATGGCAAAAGCTCATGCTTTTGATGCATTAGTATTTATACCTAATTGTGACAAGATAGTTCCAGGTATGGTTATGGCAGCTTTAAGGTTAAATATACCTTCAGTAGTTGTAAGTGGAGGTCCAATGCTTTCAGGAAAATTTAAAGATAAAGATGTATCTTTATCAACAATGTTTGAGGCAGTTGGAGCAGTAGAAAGTGGATTAATGTTGGAAGCAGATTTAATGGATCTAGAAGAGAAGGCGTGTCCTACATGTGGTTCGTGTTCAGGAATGTTTACTGCAAATTCTATGAATTGTTTATGTGAAGTGTTAGGAATAGCATTACCAGGGAATGGAACAATTCCAGCAGTTTATTCAGAAAGAATTAGACTTGCAAAATATGCTGGTATGGCAGTAATGAATCTTCTAGAAAAAGATATAAAACCAAGAGATATAATTACTGAAAAAGCTATAAAAAATGCATTAACTGTTGATATGGCACTTGGATGTTCAACTAACAGTGTATTACATTTAACTGCTATTGCTAATGAAGCTAAGTTGCCTATTAGTTTAGATATTATAAATGAAATGTCATCAAAGGTACCTAATCTTTGTAAGCTTGCACCAGCGTCAGATACTCATATAGAAGATTTGTATGCTGCTGGTGGAATAAAGGCTGTCATGAGTGAATTAAATAAAAAGAACTTATTAAATTTAGATTGCATTACAGCAACAGGAAAAACTGTTGGTGAAAATATAGAGAAAGCTAAGGTATTAGATTATTCAGTAATAAAACATATTGAAGAACCATACAGTGAAACTGGTGGAATTGCAGTTTTAAAGGGAAATCTAGCTTTAGATGGTGCTGTAGTTAAGAGATCAGCGGTACTTAAGGAAATGTTAATTCATAAAGGACCAGCTAAAGTTTTTAACTCTGAAGAAGAGGCTATAGGAGCTATATTAGGTAATAAAATAGTTAAAGGTGATGTTGTAGTAATTAGATATGAAGGGCCAAAGGGTGGACCTGGAATGAGAGAAATGTTATCTCCAACATCGGCTATTTGTGGAATGGGACTAGATACTTCAGTTGCACTTATAACTGATGGAAGGTTTAGTGGAGCAACTAAAGGAGCAGCAATAGGACATGTATCCCCAGAGGCTGCTGATGGAGGAAATATTGCATTAGTAAAAGATGGAGACATAATTTCTATAGATATAATTAATGGAACTCTAGATTTACTTGTTAGCAATGAAGAATTAGAAAATCGTAGAAAGCTGCTAAAACCTCTAGAACCAAAGGTTAAAGAAGGATATTTAGCTAGATATTCAAAATTAGTAAGTTCAGCAAGTACAGGAGCAGTATATAAATAGTAATAAGTTAGTGAAATAGTATTGTTCGAGTGAATATACTAAGTAGAATCTTCTATAATTTATAACTTGTTACTGGTAAAAGGGGGGATTTAAATGTTATTAACAGGTGCAGAAATTCTTATAAAGTCTTTAATAGATGAGGGTGTTGATACTGTTTTTGGTTATCCAGGAGGATCAGTATTAAATATATATGATTCCTTATATAAATATAAAGATAAGATAAAGCATTATCTAACATGTCATGAACAGGGGGCATCACATGCTGCTGATGGGTATGCAAGATCAACTGGAAAGGTTGGTGTATGTATTGCTACTTCAGGACCTGGAGCAACAAATTTAGTTACAGGTATTGCAACAGCCTATATGGATTCGGTTCCTCTAGTAGCTATAACAGGAAATGTTCCTAAAGGATTACTTGGAAAAGATAGTTTCCAAGAGGTTGATATAACTGGTATAACAATGCCAATAACAAAGCATAATTTTATAGTTAAAGATGTTAATGAGTTACAAGGAATAGTTAGACAAGCTTTTTATATCGCTAGAGAAGGTAGACCAGGACCTGTATTAATTGATATTCCTAAAGATATAACAATCAATAAGGGTGAATATAAAAGTTTAGAACCTTTAGAGGTTAAACCTAAAAGCAAGCATATAACTGATGAAGTTTTAAATGAAGTTTCAACTTATATAAATAGATGCAATAAGCCTCTTATTTATGCTGGTGGAGGAGTTATTAACTCTGAAGCAACTGAAGAGTTAATTAACTTTGCAGAAAAGTTAAATGCACCAGTTGCAACTACGCTAATGTGTAGAGGGGCTATTCCATCAGAGCATAGATTAAATACTGGAATGATAGGAATGCATGGAAGTAATGCATCTAATATTCTAGCTACTAAATGTGACTTAATAATTGCTTTAGGAGCAAGATTTAGTGATAGAGTAATAAGTGATAAAAAGTTTATAAATAACGCAAAAGTAATACAAATAGATATAGATCCAGCAGAAGTAAATAAAAATGTTAAAGTAGATTCATTTATTATTGGAGATATAAAAGTAGCATTACAAAGGCTTATGCCTTTAATAGAGGAAAAGAAAAATGAAGAATGGCTTAATACTATTGAAGAGTTAAAGCTTTTAGCAATTACTAAAAATAATAGTGATAATGAAGAGGAACTAACACCAAGATTTTTATTTGAAAGTTTAAGTGAAATAGATGATGGAAGTTTTGTTATTGCTACAGAAGTTGGACAACATCAAATGTGGACAGCACAATATTTTAATTTTAAAACACCAAGAACTTTAATATCATCTGGAGGACTTGGAACAATGGGATTTGGATTAGGAGCAGCTATGGGAGTAAGCGTAGCAAATCCTAATAAAACTGTATTTAATATTGCTGGTGATGGAAGTTTCGGAATGAATTGTAATGAGTTTGCAACAGCAGTTAAGTACAATATTCCAATTAAAGTTATTGTAATAAATAATAATGCATTAGGAATGGTTAGACAATGGCAAAGCCTTTTCTATGAAGAAAGATATTCACAAACAACATTAGATAGAGCTACTGATTTTGTTAAGCTTGCAGAAGCATTTGGTGGCGTTGGTTTTAGAGTTGAAAAGAGAGAAGATTTAAATTCTGTATTAAAGGAAGCTTTAAAAATCAATAAACCAGTAATTATTGATTATGTTATAGATAGGGATAAAAAAGTATTTCCTATGGTTGCCCCAGGGGCACCAATTCATCAAATAATAAATGAAGAGGATGTAAATATTTAAGTATATAATTTTATAATTTTATAATAAATTTACAAGTTAAAATAGTAATTGGGGGTATTAGAGATGGCAAAGATGTTTTATGAACAAGATACTAATTTAAATTTATTAAAGGGTAAAAAAGTTGCAATAATTGGTTATGGTAGCCAAGGTCATGCACATGCATTAAATCTTTATGAAAATGGAGTAGATGTTGTAGTAGGTTTATATGAAGGAAGTAAATCATGGGATAGAGTTAAAGAGGCAGGACTACAAGTTGCAACAGTTTCTGAAGCTGCTAAATTAGCTGATGTTGTAATGATACTTGTTCCAGACGAAAAGCAAGCTAAATTATATAAGGAAGAAATTGCTCCATATTTAGAAGAAGGAAATGCATTAGCATTTGCACATGGATTTAACATTCACTATGGACAAATAGTTCCACCAAAAAATGTTGATGTATTTATGGTAGCTCCAAAGGGGCCAGGACATATGGTTAGAAGAACTTATACTGAAGGATCAGGAGTTCCTTGTTTAGTAGCTGTATATCAAGATTATACAGGAAATGCAAAGGATATAGCTTTAGCTTATTCAAATGGTATTGGTGGAGCAAGAGCTGGTGTATTAGAAACTACATTTAAAGATGAAACTGAAACAGATTTATTTGGAGAACAAGCAGTTCTTTGTGGAGGATGCACAGCTCTTATTAAAGCAGGTTTTGAAACTTTAGTAGAAGCAGGATATGCTCCAGAAAATGCGTATTTTGAGTGCTTACATGAAATGAAGCTTATAGTAGACTTAATGTATCAAGGTGGTATGGCAGCAATGAGATACTCAGTTTCAGATACAGCTGAATATGGAGACTATATGGTTGGTAATAGAATTATCACTGATGAAACTAAAAAGGAAATGAAAAAAGTAT
Organism: Clostridium sp.; assembly: GCA_017383505.1. Classification (GTDB taxonomy): domain Bacteria; phylum Bacillota; class Clostridia; order Clostridiales; family Clostridiaceae; genus Clostridium. Next base: position 6,008 of record JAFNXG010000090.1, on the reverse strand, counting down.
TAACAGAAATTCAAGATGGTACTTTCGCAAGAAATTGGTTAATGGAAAATCAAGTTGGTAGACCACAATTTAATGCAAAAAGAAGAATTGAAGCAGAGCATCCAATTGAAAAAGTAGGTAAAGAGTTAAGAGAAATGATGTCTTGGATTGATACTAAAAAACTAGATTAATAATATATTTAATTAAAGAATCGCATTTTTATAAGATGCGATTCTTTTTGTAATATGTTACAAAGTTTATGGGTATTATTAAAATAAAAAGAAATAAATGTTAAAATAGTAGTGATAATATATTTATATATTAATCTATATTTTTAATTTTGGAGGGGTAAAATGGAGTTAAAAGAGAGGATATCTGATAAAAAAGTATTTGCTAAAATTGGATTAGCTATTTTAGTTTGTATGCTTATCACAAGTTTTGTACAAGGTTTCTATTTGGGTTTACTACAAGTTATAGATCCAAACCTTTTAGAAAAGCCTTGGACATCATATCTAGGAATAGCTATTAGTTTTTATGCTATAGGTTTTCCATTGTTTTGTCTTATGGTTAAAAAGTTGCCAAATGGTGAAAAGAAAGAAGTTAATAAATTAAGTATAGGAAAAGTAATAACGTTATTTATTATCAGTTACGCAATAGTTTATGTAGTGAATTTTGCAACTACAATGCTTATAATGTTAGTTGGGTATTTAAAAGGAAGTGAAGTTATAAATCCATTAGAAGAGACTCTTGGAGCAAGTAATTGGATTTGGAGTTTAATCTTTGTTGGAATATTATCACCTATAATTGAAGAACTTTTATTTAGAGGTGTTATGCTTAATAAAATAAGAGCATATGGAGATAAGGTTGCTATATTAACAACTGCAATTATATTTGGATTATTCCACGGAAACTTTTCACAATTCTTTTATGCTACTGCATTAGGTATTGTTTTTGCATATGTTGCTTTAAAAACTGGAACTATAAAATATTCAATAATGTTACACATTGGTGTTAATATTGTTGGAAGCATAATTATGCCGTCAATAGTTGGAGATGGTAGTAATGTATTAGCAACAGCATTAGCAGGACTTGCTATAATAATAGTATCTATTGTTGGAATAGTTTTATTAGTTCTTAATACAAAGAATATATCTTTGGCTGATGGTGATATAAAGTTAGAAAAAGGAACTGCATTTAAAACTATTTGGCTTAATGTAGGAATGATAGTATATGTAATTATATGTTTAGTTTCTATGATATCTATATTATTTATATAAGTGAGAGAAAGTAAATAAAAATTAAATATATTAAAAATAAGGATACACCACTTCTGTGCATCCTTATTTTTAAGTATGCGAACATTACAAAGAAAATATAAGAAAAGGTGTGGAATTTTATTGAAAAATATAGACAATTTATACATTTTATATTAATATTACTATATAATCAAATAAAAGTAATCAAATTTATCGTATAAAGTTGGAAATAAGGTCCGACAGTTTCTACCAAGTCACCATAAATGATTTGACTACGATATGTTTTATATGAGAAATAATAATAAAATCTAAGTATTATATTAACCATATAAATAAAAACATATATTAATTTTCATATCAATTTATACTCAACATGCGATAAAAATTATGATTACAAAAAATGCATGGGGGTAATCAAATGATAAATTTCATATCTAATTATTTTAATTTTCAAGAAAAAAAGACAAGTTTCAAAACTGAAGCAATAGGAGGAATAACAACATTTTTAACAATGGCATATACATTGTTTTTAATTCCTAGCGTTTTAGCAGATGCAGGAATGCCAGAAAAAAGTGTCTTTGTTGCAACAGCATTATCCGCAGCAGTTGGAACATTAATAATGGGTATATTTGCAAAGTTTCCAATGGGATTAGCTCCAGGAGTTGGATTAAATGCTTTCTTTACATATAGTGTATGTATAGGGATGGATATTCCTTGGCAAACAGCATTATCAGGAGTGCTTGCGTCAGGTATTATATTCTTAATAATATCAGTAACAGGATTAAGAGAATTAGTTATTAAAGCAATACCAACAAATTTAAAATTTGCTGTAAGTGCAGGAATTGGATTATTCATAGCTTTTATAGGTTTAAAAAATGCAGGAATAGTTGTAGCAAATGAAGCGACCTTTGTAGGGCTTGGAGATTTAACAAATCCAATAGTATTACTTTCAATATTTGGACTTATTGTAACATCAATATTAATGGTTAGAGGATCTAATATAGCAATATTTATAGGAATGGTAGCAACTGTAGTTGGTGGAATGATATTTGGATTAATAGATGTTCCAACTTCAATAATCTCAATGCCACCATCAATGGCACCTACATTTGGAGTTGCACTTCAAAACATAGGAAATATATTTAATTCAGAAATGATATTAGTTATATTTACTTTCCTATTTATGGACTTTTTTGATACAGCAGGTACAATGGTTGCAGTTGGTTCAAAGGTTGGATTACTTAAAAAAGATGGTTCAGTTGAAAATGGATCTAAGGCATTACTTGCAGATTCAGTTGCTACTTTTATAGGATCAATATTTGGAACTACTAATACTACTTCTTATGTTGAATCATTATCAGGAGTAGCAGTAGGAGCAAAAACAGGATTTTCAAGTGTTGTAGTAGGAATATTATTTTTAGTTTCATTATTTTTCTCACCACTACTTACAGTAATTACTTCAGCAGTAACTTCACCAGCACTTATTATAGTTGGTTCATTAATGTGTAGTAATCTAAAAGAAATTGAATGGGATAAACCAGAAGTTTCAATTTCATCATTTTTAACTGTAATATTAATGCCTTTAACATATAGTATTGGTGAAGGTATAGCATGCGGATTTTTATCATATGTAGTTCTTATGATATTTAAAGGAAAAGCTAAAAAAGTTCATCCAGTTATGTATGTTTTAGCGGTTTTATTTATAATATATTTTGCAATAAGATAAATTTCATTATATAAAAGATTTTAAGCAAATCGAAGTTTAATTACTATAAAATGTAATTAGAGTTTGATTTGTTTTTTTTATTTAAACGATATTAAAGTAGTAGAAATATAAAATAAATAATAGATATATGTTAATTTAATAAAAATTTTTATTGTAGGATTATAAAAAATAAGTCTAAATATATTATGTTTTTGTGATATATTACAAAATTGGTTAATATATATTTAAAATAATATACATATATGAAATAATAAGGGTATAATCACGATTAATTAAGTAAATAAAAGGGAGAGAGATATCATGAATAAAAAATTAAAAAAATCAATATTATCTTTAAGTATGGTAGGAATATTGTTAGGCGCAATTACAACATAAAGTTATGCAGGAACAGCATCGTTAAGTGTAACAGGAACAAGAGCAAGTGCTACTACAACATCAGTTAGATCAGGAAATCAAATTTCTACATCAGTTCGTTATGAATGGTATGATGCATATGGCGGAAAGTTTATAGAAGCAACAAAAACTATTTCAACAAGTGGACCAAGCAGTCATACAGTAGTGAAGTCTAAAACTAAATATGGGTATGCTTGTGATGCTTATGGAAAATCAACACACAATGTTTATGGAAGCGAAAGATATAGTTTAAAAAGAACAAAGTGGTGGTAAAATAAGGTAAAAGGAGAGGTGAAAGCAAAGTATTTTGCTTTCACTATATAGTAGTATGAGAAAGGTAATAGTTTTATTAGTATTAATATTAGGTTTAATGATTGGATGTAGTGATAATAAAAATTTAGGTAATGAGTATATAGAAGGAAAAGATGCTCAATATATGTTTATGGGAAGTCAAGATCAAAATTATATTGCAAGAGCTGAAAATGGATACTATTTTTTAAATGGTATATATATTTATTATTGTGATTTTAACACAATGGAATCTGTGGTTTTATGTAATAAACCTAATTGTCTTCATGATAAAGAGTTAGATGAAACTAAAAAATATAATTGTAATGGTTTTGTATTAACTGGAGGTCCATGTACTTTTTTAACTGTATATGATGGATACTTATACTGTTATATATCAGAGGATTTTGTAAAAGCGACTGATCCTAGTAAATCTATACCTGAACTAATTAAAATTTCATTAGATGGTTCTGAAAGAAGTACTATATGTACTTTAGAAAAAAGTATTAGATCTATGACATTACATAGAGGAAAATTATATTACGTTGTAGAAAATATTATAGATGAAGATGAGGGAATTGTTAATGTAACATTAAAAGAACTTGATATTTTTAATAAAAATACTGAACCAAAAGAAATCGTATCATTAGAAGGTATTTCAGCTAATATAAACAATGTAATACCTAAAGGAAATAACATAATTTATACTAAGGCATATCTTGATGAGGATTATAATACTATTTATAGTTCAGAGATTTATAATTTGGAAAATGAAAGAATTAATTATATTGGTAGAGATGTTACAGAAGATGATTTAGGAATAACTAGTATTAGTGATAATAATATTATATTTATCCCAAGGAAAATTGAGAATGGAGAAGTAGTATTAGATGATAATATTTATAGTTATAATTTAGATACTAATAAATCAGAGATATTATTTAAACGTGAGTTTGAGGATATTATTTTTTATTCAGATGATAAATATATATATTCAGATAATATTTTACAAAAATTTAAAAGTGAATCATCTACAGAGACTTTTAGAAGAATATTAAATATATATGATAAAGAAGGGGATAAAGTAGACTGTATAGATGTTAGCGAACTAAGTGATGATTTTGCTTATTTTTTAAGTGGTGATGATAAGTATATGGTAATAAAAGCAGAAAATGAAGAAGGAGCATATATAAAATATATTGATAAAAGTAAAATAGGAACAGGTAATGCAAAATTAGAAACATTATTTGAATTAGAAAGTAAGTATTTGGATACTGGTGTTCGTATGATAGTAGAGTAGTAATAGAGCAATATATCTAAATGAAATAATTAAGATATAAGTGAGAAGTTAATTTTTTAACTTCTCACTTAATAGGAGAAAAAATGAGAAAATTTTTAAGTTTTATAATAATTATTATATCAATTACAAGTATTATTTCTTGTGCAGGTAATTATGAATCAAATAATAATTATATAAAAGGTAAAGATGCACAGTATATGTACATGGGTATGAATTCTCAGCAATATATAACAGCAAGTAATGAAGGATATTACTTTATTAACGGATTATACTTATATTATTGTGATTTTAATGGTATGGAGCCAATAGTATTATGTAATAAGCTTAATTGTTTGCATGATAAAGAAATTGATTCTTCTAAAAAGTATAATTGTAATGGGTTCTTAATAACTGGAGTTACTCCTAAATTATTAACTATTTATGATGGTTATATTTATTGTGATATAGAAGCAGATTTCTTAAAAGATAGCTTTAATCCAGAGTTAATTAGAATTTCATTAGATGGAGATAAAAGAGAAACAGTATGTAAATTAGAATCAGATATTTATTCTATGGCTTTACATAGAGGGAAATTATATTATTCAGTATCCAAGCTTTCACTTGAAAGCGATGATGCAGAAAAGGGAATATACCAATATACATTAAAGGAATACGATATATTAAATAGTGGATCAGAAATAAAGGAGTTATTTACAGGTAAATTAGTTGATGGAAGTATTTCGAATATTATACCAATTGGAGAAAATTTAATATTTTCTGAAAGTGGATTTGATCAAGAGAGTGGAAAAATTATAGTATATGATAGTTTGTATAATATTAAAAATAATAAAAAATATAAAATTGCAGAAGATATAAGTGCTGATGCAATTGGCTCATTTGGAATTTCTAACAAAAACCTAGTTATATTATCAAGGAAGTTAGAGGGGAATAATTATATTACTGACAATAAGCTATATGAATATGATTTAGAAACAAAAAGGAGCAAGGTACTATTTAACAAAGAATTTGAAGAAACCTTTTATTATTCAGATGATAATTATATATATGTAGATAATACAAAGTGCTT
>JAFNXG010000089.1 GCA_017383505.1 Clostridium sp. | reverse complement strand
GATATCAGCATAGTTGAACGCTTCTGCGAATCCTCTGTTTGCTAATACTGTTGTGATAGCAGCTGTTAATGTAGTTTTACCGTGGTCTACGTGACCTATTGTTCCGATATTTACGTGTGGTTTACTTCTTTCGAACTTTTGTTTTGCCATTTGAAATTCCTCCTTATTTTAAATAAACTTTGCCTAGCGTTTGCATACTAATTTATAACTTTCATGGAGCTCATGATCGGGATTGAACCGACTACCTCCGCCTTACCAAGGCGACGCTCTGCCGAGTGAGCTACATGAGCATTAAAGTGTTTTCACTTTAATATACCAATTATAAAGTTTACTATCATTTGTTTTTTTTGTCAATATTATTTTACTACTATTATTATTCGTTGTCTGAAAGGCACTTTTCCAACTTTCTTTTTACTCTTTGAAGTGCATTATCTATAGATTTTGCCTGTCTATCTAAATCACACGCAATTTCTTGATATGACTTTCCATCCAAATAAGACTGCAATACTTCCATTTCTAAATCTGAAAGTACTTTTGCTATAGCATTCTCTATTCTAGCCTTTTCTTCTTTACCTATGATTAACTCTTCTGGGTCACTAATCTTTATAGTAGAAAGTATATCCAAAAGAGTTCTTTCTGAATCATCCTCTGATACAGGTTTATTTAAAGAAATATATGTATTTAAAGGTATATGCTTTTGCCTTGTAGCAGTCTTTATTGCCGTTATTATCTGTCTGGTCACACACAGTTCAGCAAATCCTTTAAATGTACTAGATTTCTCGTAATTAAAATCTCTAATTGCCTTATATAATCCAATCATACCTTCTTGGTAAATATCTTCTTTATCAGCTCCAATTAGAAAATATGATTTAGATTTTGCTTTCACAAAGCTTTCATATTTAGAAATAACATATTCTTGTGCTCTAACATCTCCATTCTGAGCCTCTATAACTATTTCTTCTTCTATTTTTCCTACAAATATCCCTGCTATTTCTGTTGAATAATCTTTGTTATTCACAAATCCCCCTCCATTTCCTAAAATACCCTTAATGTTAACCTCGCCTCATAGCTTCTAATTTATTTAATATATCTTCATCAACATTATCCTGTAATGTACTTTTATCATATTGATTAGATTTGGTACTTGCTCTCTTAATATCTTCCGATGTATTAAATACCATATTATAAAATTCTATACTTGAAATTCTTGTTGCTCCTCTTTGAAATATAGTTTGTTGCTCTAAGGAATCAGATGTTACAACAGACACTTCAAATCTTCTACCTATATTATGTATCTCTCTTTCAATATAGGCATCTGCTGTTTCTCCGCTTTTGGTAAAAATAACAGTAATATTTTTATTATATTCATACTTATTTTCCAGATTCCCTACAACTCTATACCCATCAAACACAAGCATAATTTTACATTGATGAATTGCACCATAATTATGTAAAATATCAATAAGTTTTTGTCTAGCGCTATCTAAGCTTATTTCTTTTTCTTTTTTTAAATTGCTCCAGCTATTTATTACATTATATCCATCTATAAAAATAAACTTCACTTTTAACCTCTATGTGTATTAAATTATTTAGTTAATCTACCTTTTAATACCTCATACATCATTATACCACCTGCTACTGAAGCATTTAAAGAGTTAATTTTACCTACCATAGGAATTTTAACTAATAAATCACACTTTTTAAGAGTTAAGTTTGAAATTCCCTTTCCTTCGCTACCTATAATTAATGCACATGGTCCAGAAAAATCTGTATTATAACTATAATCCTTACCTTCTATATCTGCACCATAAATCCAAATTCCCTTTTCTTTTAACATATCAATTGTAGTATTTATATTTGTAACCTTTGCTATCTTCATATGTTCTATAGATCCTGCAGAACATTTATATACAGTAGAAGTTACTCCTACATTTCTTCTTTTTGGTATAATAATTCCATGAACTCCACAAAGTTCTGCTGTTCTTATTATAGATCCTAAGTTATGAGGATCTTCTATTTCATCTAATATTATTATAAATGGTTGCTCCTCCTTCTCATTTGCATATTCTAATATATCGTTAACTTCACAATATTTAAAAGGAGTTACTTTGGCTATTATTCCTTGATGATTTAACCCTTCACTCATAACATCTAATTTTCTTCTATCCGCTTCTTTAACTACTATTCCTTTATCTTTAGCTAATCCTAATGCAACTTTTATTGATCCTTCTAAGTCACCTTTACTTATATATACACACTCAATAGTTCTATCGCTCTTTAAGGCTTCAATAACTGCATTTCTTCCTAAAATTAAATCTTCTCTTAAAGCTTCAATATTAGTTTCTTTCGCTGGTGCAATTCCCTTTATATCTTTTTTAAAGTTTTTTCTCTCTTCACCTTTAACAATTCCCCTATTATTTTTTTCTTTAAACTTATTAAATTCTCTTTCTCTTCTTCTTGGATTTTCTCTTTTAGTCATAACTTTCTCCTTTATTTTTATTGTAAGTCAAGTGATAATGCAGTATTAAATATAAACTCCAATCTATCTGTATCTCCAATTAGATATAAATATCCAATTAGAGCTTCAAATCCAGTAGCCATTCTATAATCTCTTACATCTGCATTTTTAGGTACAGTAGCTGACTTAGCATTTCTTCCTCTTTTAAATATATAGCTTTCATCTTCTGTTAATTTATCTTCTATTTCATGCATAATAATTGATTGGCTTTTAGCTTTTACATATCCTATAGCCTTAACATGAATTTTATGTGCGCTTAAGTCAATGCTATTTGATAATATGTAATTTCTTATAAATAATTCATATACTCCATCACCTATTAATGCTAACTGTAATGGATTTAAAAGCCTTGCTTCTTTTTCTGTAAACTCTTTTGTTCTTAGGTCTTTTAACATTTATTATCTCCTTAATGTTGATACTACATAAAAAATCTCTACATTAATATAATAACTATAAATGTATATTATATTAAAAGCTCTTTTATTTTTAAGCAATAACAACTTTTAATGCACAAATTATATATTTAGTAAATAAAGTCAGCATAGCTGACTTTATTTAAAATTATTTATATTTTTATAAATTTAACTTTACATATACAATTTATAAATTGTTATTTATACTAGTCAACCTTTTTCCATCTAACCCCTTGAGGTGTATCTAAAAGTTCAATACCTCTTGCTTTTAACTCATCTCTTATCTTATCAGCTAAAGCAAAGTTTCTATCTTTTCTAGCTTGTTGTCTTTCCGCAATTAAAGCTTCAATTTCTTCTTCTAAATCACCCTTAGTTGTCTTTTGTAAAATTCCTAGTGGTAATCCTAACTCTCTTATTAGTTCTAAAGCCTTTTCACATAACTCTTTAGATGAGTTTATTCCAACATTACTATTGATATCTCTTATTAAATCAAATAAAACCGAAATAGCATCTGCTGTATTAAAATCATCATCCATTTTTTCAATATATCTTTGTCTATAAGCATCTAAAGACTCTATATATTTAACTTCTTCATCAGTCATCTTTTCATTCTTTACTTCTGATATTAAGTTTTCTAGGTTTCCTATTGCATTGTATAATCTTTCTACAGATGCTTTAGCTGATTCTAATAAATCATTACTGAAGTTTAACTGGATTCTGTAATGACCTGATAACATTAAAAATCTTATTACATCTGCATCATATTGCTTTAAAGCATCTCTAGCTGTTAAGAAGTTATTTAAAGACTTAGACATCTTTTGATTATTAACATTTAAAAATGCTGCATGCATCCAATAATTTGCAAACTTCTTTCCTGTTAATGCTTCACTTTGAGCTATCTCATTTTCATGGTGTGGGAAAGCTAAATCCATACCTCCAGCATGTATATCTATAGTATCTCCTAGTAGCTTTTTAGCCATACAAGAACATTCAATGTGCCACCCTGGTCTTCCAAGTCCCCAAGGACATTCCCACGCTGGTTCTCCTGGTTTTTGAGCCTTCCATATAGCAAAGTCCATTGGATCTTCTTTTCTCTCATCAACATTTATTCTAGCTCCAGCTTGTAAATCTTCTAAATTTTGCCCTATTAGCTGTCCATATCCTTCAAACTTTTTAGTTCTGAAATATACATCTCCATTTACTTCATATGCATATCCCTTTTCTATTAATCCAGATACAAACTCTATTATTTCAGATATATATTCTGTTGCTCTCGGATTAATAGTAGCTCTTTTAATATTTAATCCATCAGCATCCTTATAATATTCACAGATATACTTATCACCAAT
>JAFNXG010000088.1 GCA_017383505.1 Clostridium sp. | reverse complement strand
TATTTATTACGCCATAGCGTTTAATTTTGCAGCTAATCTTGATTTCTTTCTAGCAGCCATGTTTTGGTGAACTACACCTTTTTGAGCAGCCATGTCTAAAGACTTAGTAGCTTTAACGAATAAAGCTTTAGCTTCTTCAGCGTTGTTAGCAGCTACAGCAGCTTCAAATTTCTTTATAGCAGTTTTTAAAGCTGATTTAACCATTTTGTTTTGTAAAGTTTTCTTTTCAGTAACTTTAATTCTCTTTTTTGCTGATTTAATATTTGCCATTCAATTCACCCCCTTGATATTTTATAGGGCCTCTGCAGTTTTTTAGAAATCTGCGTACGAGTTCATTTTCAACAAATCATATTATAACATCTAAAGTTTTTAAGTTCAAGTATGAAATTAAAACTTATTTGGGAAAATAAATCTGAATAGTTATAAATTTTAGGAGGAATGTTATGATAAGCGTTAGGACAGACCTTGCAATTGAAGCAAAGCAAGCGTATACAGAAGAAAATAAAAGAGAACTTGATGGTGTTAGAGTTGATGAGGAAATGGAAGGGGAGGTTAAAGTTACTACAGTAACTATTGAAAGTGATGAAGCAGGTAAAGAATTAGGAAAGCCTAAAGGTCATTATATAACTATAGATTTCCCAGAATTTACAGCTTATGATGGTGAATCTATGGATGATTTATCATTAGTTGTAGGAAAAGTTTTAAAAGGATTAGTAGATATTGACGAAGATAAACTCGTTTTAGTAGTAGGACTAGGAAATTGGAACGTTACTCCTGATGCACTTGGACCTAAAGTTGCAGAGAAAATTATGGTTACAAGACATTTAAAGCAGGTTATGCCTGAGGTAATAGATGATTCTGTAAGACCAGTATGTGCAATTGCACCTGGAGTTCTAGGTATTACTGGCATAGAAACTGGAGAAGTTGTAAAATCACTAGTAGATAAAATTAAACCAGATTTAGTTATATGTGTAGATGCATTAGGATCTAGAAGATTAGAAAGAGTAAATAGAACTATTCAAATTGGAGATACAGGAATATCACCAGGAGCAGGAGTAGGAAATCATAGAATGCAAATAAATGAAAAAAGCTTAGGAGTAAAAGTTTTAGCAGTAGGTGTACCAACAGTAGTTGATGCAGCAACTATAGCAAATGACACTATTGATTTGTTAATAGATGATTTATCTAGTAAAGCTCAAAAAGGTAAAGAATTTTATAATATGCTTAAAAGTTTAGATAGAAATGAAAAAAATATGCTTATTAGAGAAATACTAAATCCATCTTTTGGCGATTTAATGGTTACACCAAAAGATGTAGATACAATTATAGAATCATTATCAAAGATAATTGCAAATGGAATAAATATTGCAATACAACCTAACATGGATATGGAAGAAATTAATAAGTTTATGAATTAATAAATTATAATATGTAATTAAATTAATAACTAATAAAAAATTTAACCCTAAAATAATTATTACAAATATAATTTATAAAATTATTAATAATTATGTAAAACCTCCCATATATATAGAAAGAGTAAGGGAGGGATACAGAATGCAGTGGGTTAGTGGAAATAGTATAAAAAATAAGAAAAGTAAGATTAGTGTTAAATACATAGTTTTGTTATTAGTTATTATTATATTTTTTGTAAGAGCTACAAGTGTGCTTAATAGCTATAGAGAGCGTGGAGGATTAGCGTATGTTCAAATGCTTAATTACTCAATGCCAATAGTAGAAACGCAAATATACGATAGTACAGCATATAGGGAAAATAAATTTAGCATTAAGACAGTATTTATTGAAACATTAGGATTAGATAAGATAACAACCTACGGAATAATAAGTAATGAAGTACCTTTCTTTAGTAATATATCTAGTGTTAATGAACAGGGAACAAGAACAACTAAATCAGCATTTAATTTGTTTGAACCATATGTTGTTAAAGAAGAGAGTATTTCAAGAGTAACTCAGGAAGAATTAGAAGAATTGAAAATGACTAGTGCAGCATATAATCCAAATTTAAAGAAAACATTAGATAATTCAAACGTTGAGATTCTAATATATCATACTCATACACATGAAGGATATTCAGAGTCAGGGCCAGATACAGATGATGAAGATTTTAGTGTTGTTGGAGTTGGAGACGTTTTAGCCAAAGAGCTTGAAGAGGGATATGGAATATCTGTGATCCATGATAAAACAATACATGATACTAGTCCATATGATCAATCATATTATAGAGCTGAGTCAACAGTTCAAAGTTATTTAGATCAATTTCCAAACTTAAAGTTAATAATAGATTTACATAGGAATAGTGGACCAAGTAAGGATAAAACCACAACAGAAATAAATGGGCAAAGTTTAGCAAAGTTTATGTTTGTTACATCTAAAGCATCACCATACTATAATGAGATGATGAATACAGTAAATGAAATGATTTCTATTACACAAACATTATTTCCAACTTTGCTTGCAGATGGAAATAGTGGAGCAGGGCTTTATCAATATAACAAAGGATCAAACAACTTTAATCAGGATTTAAGTCCTGCATGTATATTAACAGAGTTTGGAACTAATCTTAATACAGCACAAGAATCTAAATTAAGTGCTAAGTATTTAGCTAGAATTATTGCAGAACTTTTAAATAATTAAAACTAAGTGAATAAAAATAAAAAAAGTGAGCATCCTTATAGCTAGTAAATAAGGATGCTTGCTTTTTAATTTATAATTAGGAGGAATAGGCGTGAAAATTATTAAAAATTTTTTAATACCTATACTTGCAATAATTTTATTTATTATAGGATGTATAAAAGTAAATATAGTAAATACAAAGTCTTTATCACCAATAGGAAATGCAGAAGATAATTTTAAGGTTGTAAGTAAAGAATTCGGTCAAGATTTTGAAGAGTTTATAAAAGATAATAGCCCAATTAAAATTTATTTGGGTGAGGAAAATGACGGATTGGCAATGATAAAGTTATATAATAAAGAAATAAATTTAACTAATGACAATTTATTTATGGATTCTATAAAAGGTATTGAAGGATATATAGAAAATACATTTAATAACCTAAAGGATAAAATAAATAAAAATACAAAGACTAATAATGAAAGTGAAGGGAATTATAAGTTTATAAATAAGGAAATCAATAGTGATTTTGATAAAAATGTTGATGAGTTTATAAAAAATATCAGTAAATAACAAAATACTATCATTATAAATATGATTTCATACCTAATAACCTTGACACTTACTCTATACTCTATGTTATAATTTAGATTGATTTAACAATATGGGGGTGAAGAAGCTGCTTAATTAGAATAGCAGTTAAGATATATGCAAAGTAATAGACAATCAAAGATTAGAAACTTTTCAATTGTAGCACATATAGACCACGGTAAGTCAACCCTAGCGGATAGATTATTAGAAAAAACAGGGACTCTTACTCAAAGAGAAATGGAAGAGCAAGTTCTTGATAATATGGAAATCGAAAAGGAGAGAGGTATTACAATTAAATCTCAAGCGGCTAGATTAATATATAGACGTGCAGATGGAGAAGAGTACATATTAAACTTAATTGACACACCAGGACACGTAGACTTTACTTATGAGGTTTCAAGAAGTTTAGCAGCTTGTGAAGGAGCTATATTAGTAGTTGATGCTACTCAAGGAATTCAAGCTCAAACTTTAGCAAATTGCTATTTAGCATTAGATAATGATTTAGAAATTGCGCCAGTAATTAATAAGGTAGATTTAGCTTCAGCAAGACCAGATGAAGTAAAACAAGAAATTGAAGATGTTATAGGAATAGAAGCTGAAGATGCACCTATGATATCAGCGAAAACTGGATTAAATGTTGAAGATGTTTTAGAAACAATAGTAGAAAAAGTACCAGCACCTAATGGAGATGAAGAAGCGCCATTAAAAGCATTAATATTTGACTCTTACTACGATAGTTATAAAGGTGTTGTATGTTATGTTAGAATTAAAGATGGTGTTGTTAAGCCAGGAACAAAAATTAAGCTTATGGCAACTAATAAGGTTTATGATGTAACTGAAGTTGGAGTATTTACACCAAAGCTTATGCCAATTAGCGAATTAAGAGCTGGAGATGTTGGGTATGTAACAGCATCTATAAAGAATGTTGCTGATGCCAGAGTTGGTGATACTATAACAGAAGCAGACAGACCAACAGCAGAAGCGCTACCAGGGTATAAGAAAGCAGTTCCTATGGTTTACTCAGGTATTTATCCTGTAGACGGTGCAAAATATGATGAGTTAAAGGAAGCATTAGAAAAGTTACAAATAAATGATGCTGCTCTAGATTTTGAACCTGAAACTTCAATAGCTTTAGGATTTGGATTTAGATGTGGATTCTTAGGATTACTTCATATGGAAATAATTCAAGAGAGAATTGAAAGAGAATTCAATTTAGATATTATAACAACAGCTCCATCAGTTGTTTATAAGGTAACTAAAACTAATGGAGAAGTTTTAGATTTAACAAATCCAACAAACTTGCCAGAAGCTACAGAAATTGACTATATGGAAGAGCCTATTGTTAAGGCATCTATTATTTCACCAACTGACTATGTTGGAGCTATAATGGACTTATGTCAAGAGAGAAGAGGAACATTTATAGATATGGAATATCTTGAAACTACAAGAGTATGTATAAACTATGATATGCCATTAAATGAAATAGTTTATGATTTCTTTGATACTTTAAAGTCAAGAACTAGAGGATATGCATCATTTGATTATGAGTTCAAAGGATATAATAAAACAGAACTTGTTAAGCTTGATATTTTATTAAATGGTGATGTTGTTGATGCCTTATCAATGATAGTTCCAAAAGAAAGAGCTTATCATAAAGGAAGAGGAATAGCAGAAAAGCTTAAAGAAATAATTCCAAGACAAATGTTCGAAGTTCCAATTCAAGCGGCAATAGGATCAAAAGTTATAGCAAGAGAAACTGTTAAAGCTATGAGAAAAGACGTACTTGCTAAGTGTTACGGTGGAGATATTTCAAGAAAGAAGAAACTTCTTGAAAAGCAAAAAGAAGGTAAAAAGAGAATGAGACAAGTGGGATCAGTAGAAGTACCACAAGAAGCATTCATGGCTGTTCTTAAAGTAGATTAATATCTTAATAAAAAGGCATTGCTTTTGCAATGTCTTTTTTTATAATTAAAATAAACTAGAGTATCGAATAAATAGAATTTGGAGGATAGATTAATGAAAGAAGTAAGTTTATATATACATATACCATTTTGTAAACAAAGATGTTTTTATTGTGATTTTCCTACTTTTTCTGGAAAAGATCATTTAAGAGAAGAATATGTTGATGCCTTAATTAAAGAAATAAGAGATAAATGTACGAAGTACTTAATAAAAACTATATTTATTGGTGGAGGAACACCATCATATTTAGGAGAGAATGAACTTGAAAAACTTCTTAAAACTGTATCAGAGTTAAATTTATCAAAGAATATAGAGTATTCAATGGAATGTAATCCTGGTACTGTAAATGAAGAAAAGTTAAAAATAATGAAAAAATATGGAGTAAATAGAATAAGTTTTGGGCTTCAATCTTGTAATGATGAATTACTAAAAAATATAGGGCGTATACATACATTTAAAGAGTTTTTAGAAAATTATAAATTAGCAAGAAAAATAGGCTTTGATAATATAAATATAGATTTAATGTATGGTCTTCCTAATTTAACTATAGAAGTGTGGAAAGATACATTAGAAGAAATATGCAAACTAAAACCAGAACATATTTCCGCATATAGTTTGATTATTGAAGAAGGAACTGTATTTTATAATTTATATGAGAAAGATAAATTAAAATTGCCTAGTGAAGATGATGAAAGAATTATGGATAAAATTACAAAAGATATTTTAATAAATAATGGATATCATCAATATGAAATATCAAACTTTTCTTTAAAAAATAGAGAATGTGAGCATAATAAAGTTTATTGGTCTCTAGATGAGTATATAGGAGTTGGAAGTGCAAGTAGTTCTTATATAAATGGATATAGATTAACAAATGAATCTAATATAGGTGAATATATAAGAAGAGTAAAATCAAATGAAGATACTGTTGTAGATAAGTATAAGAATTTAAGAGAAGATGAAATAGAAGAATTTATTTTTATGGGATTAAGGATGCTTTCTGGGATAGATTTACTGAAGTTTAACAGAAAATTTGGATTAGATATATATAGTATATATAAGAATGTCATTGAGAAGAATATAGATGATGGCTTACTTATTATAAATAAAGATAGAATGTATTTAACTACAAAAGGAGTAGAATTATCAAACCGTGTTATGTCAGATTTTATACTAGAAAAATAGTATGAACGAAAATGATAGTAATAAGGAGAAATTAAGAGATGGAAAGAGATAATTCAGAAAAAACCAAATTATACAAAAAAATAGTTGAAAATTTAAAGAAATATGAAATTGACAAAAAAAACAAATAAGACTATATTGATAATATAGTCATTAGCACTCGACATTAATGAGTGCTAACAATAGGGGTGATTAAATGGCTATTGATGAAAGAAAAATAAAAATACTTCAGGCCATTATTAATGACTATATAGTAACAGGAGAACCTGTTGGCTCAAGAACAATAGCTAAGAAGTATGATTTAGGTGTGGGATCTGCAACAATAAGAAATGAAATGGCAGACCTAGAGGAAATGGGATATTTAGAACAGCCTCATACATCAGCGGGAAGAGTACCTTCTAGTAAGGGATATAGACTATACGTTGACAAGTTAATGGAAACACCAAAGTTAAGCAAAGATGAAGAATTAAGAATAAAAGAGTATTTAATTAATTCAGCCATGCATGAAGTTGATACCATATTAAAGGAAGCTTGTGTTTTATTATCAGAGTTAACAAATTTAACTTGTATAGTTCAAACTCCTTCTATGAGAAGAAGTTATATATTATCACTACAGTTAATAAAAATAGATGAATCCAATCTAATTATTGTAATAGTTACAGATAGTGGTGTTATAAAAAATCATAGAATTAAAGTTAAAACTGTACCAAGTAATGAAGAACTTATTAGAATTAATGAGGTATTAAATTCTAAACTTAAAAATTTAACTATTGAAGCTATTAATTTAGAAGTTATTAATGAGCTTAAAAATGACTTAATAGGGTTTGAAGATTTATTTAATGCTATGCTTCCAGCTTTATATGATAGTTTAAATAATAGTTCAAAAGCAGACTTTGTAGTTGAAGGAACTACTAATCTTTTCAATTATCAAGAATATAACGATATTGAAAAGGCTAAAGAAGTACTTCAATTAATAAGTAATAAAGATTGTGTAATAGAATTACTTGAAAATAGTGGAGATATTTCAATAAAAATTGGAGATGAAAACTATATTCCAGAAGCTAAAGAGTGCTCAGTAATATCTGCAGAATATTCTTTAGGAGGAAGACCAATAGGAAGTATTGGACTAATAGGTCCACAAAGAATTAATTATTCAAAAGTTATTTCTATAATGGCACAAGTTATGAAAGAATTAAATAAAAGTCTTAAAGATCAAGAGTATTGAAATAAATAGAGATGAGGTGTAAAGATGGAAGAAAACAAAGATTTAAGAGATGATGAAATAATAGAAGAAAGTGAAGTAGTTGAAAATGATACGGAATCTACAGAAAAAGAAGAGGTAGAAGAAGTAATAGAAGAGAATTCTGAAAATGATGATCTATCAATAATAAGAAAATTAAAAGAAGAAAACAAAAAACTTTCTAATGAATTAGATGCATTAAAGGATAGATTACTTAGATTAACTGCTGAGTATGATAACTATAGAAAAAGAACAGCTAAGGAGAAAGAAGGTATTTATACAGATGCGTGTACAGATGTATTAAAAGAAATACTTCCAGTAGCAGATAACTTAGAAAGAGCTTTAGCTGTAGAAGGAAATGTAGAAGACCTTAAAAAAGGTGTTGAAATGACTGTAAAGGGATTATTAAATTCATTAGAAAAATTAGGTGTTGAAGAAATTGATACAACTAATGGGTTTGATCCTAATGTGCATCAAGCAATCTCAGTAGTTGAGGATGCTAATTTAAATACTAATGATGTTGCTCAAGTATATCAAAAAGGATATAAAAAGGGTGAAAAAGTAATCAGATATTCAATGGTTACAGTAGCTAAGTAGTAAATAAGGAAAATATTTAAATAGATATGTAAATTTTGAGGAGGAAAAAATTATGGGAAAAATTATAGGTATTGATTTAGGTACAACAAATTCATGCGTAGCTGTTATGGAAGGGGGAGAACCAGTAGTTATCACTAACTCTGAAGGTGCAAGAACAACTCCATCAGTAGTTTCATTCCAAGCTAGTGGTGAAAGATTAGTAGGACAAATTGCAAAAAGACAAGCAATTACAAATCCAGAACACACAATAATTTCAATAAAAAGAGAAATGGGAACAGACCATAAAACTAAAATAGATGATAAAACTTACTCACCACAAGAAATATCAGCAATGATACTTCAAAAGATAAAAGCAGATGCGGAAGCATACTTAGGAGAACCTGTAACTCAAGCGGTTATTACAGTTCCAGCTTACTTCAATGATGCTGAAAGACAAGCGACAAAAGACGCTGGTAGAATAGCAGGATTAGAAGTATTAAGAATAATAAATGAACCAACAGCTGCTTCATTAGCTTACGGATTAGATAAAACTGATCACAGTGAAAAAATATTTGTTTATGACTTAGGTGGAGGTACATTCGACGTATCTATACTTGAGTTAGGTGATGGAGTATTTGAAGTATTATCAACAAACGGAGATACTCACTTAGGTGGAGATGACTTTGACCAAAAGATTATCGACTATATAGCAAATGATTTTAAATCTCAATATGGAATTGATTTAAGAAACGATAAGAGTGCAGTTCAAAGATTAAAAGAAGCTGCTGAAAAAGCTAAGATTGAATTATCTTCATCAATGCAAACAAACATCAATCTACCATTCATCACTGCTGATGCAACAGGTCCAAAGCACATAGACATGAACTTAACTAGAGCAAAATTCAATGAATTAACTCATGACTTAGTTCAAAGATCAATTGAACCAATGAAGAAAGCTTTAAGTGATGCTGGTCTTTCAATCAGCCAAATTGATAAGGTTATATTAGTTGGTGGATCAACAAGAATACCTGCAGTTCAAGAAGCTGTTAAAAACTTTACTGGAAAAGAGCCTTCAAAGGGAGTTAACCCAGATGAATGCGTAGCTATGGGAGCTGCAATTCAAGCAGGTGTTTTAACTGGAGAAGTTAAAGATGTATTATTACTAGATGTTACTCCATTAACATTAGGAATTGAAACTTTAGGAGGAGTTGCAACTCCATTAATCGAAAGAAATACAACTATACCAGCTAAGAAGAGCCAAGTATTCTCAACTGCAGCGGATGGGCAAACATCAGTTGAAATACACGTAGTACAAGGTGAAAGACAAATGGCTGCTGACAACAAGACTTTAGGTAGATTTACTCTATCAGGTATTGCTCCAGCTCCAAGAGGAATTCCACAAATCGAAGTTACTTTTGATATAGATGCTAATGGTATTGTTAAAGTATCAGCTATGGATAAAGGAACTGGAAAAGAAGCTAATATTACAATTACAGCTTCAACTAACTTAAGTGATGAAGAAGTAGATAGAGCTGTAAAAGAAGCTGAAAGATTTGCTGAAGAAGATAAGAAGAGAAAAGAATCAATAGAAATTAAAAATAATGCAGATCAATTAGCTTATCAAACTGAAAAGCAATTAGAAGAACTTGGAGATAAGATCTCTGCTGATGATAAAGCTAAAATAACATCTAAATTAGATGCATTAAAGGCTGTTAAAGATGGAGAAGATTTAGAAGCAATTAAGAAGGCTACTGAAGAATTAACTCAAGAATTCTATGCAATATCTTCAAAGATGTATGCTGATGCTCAAGGAGCAGCAGGAGCTCAAGGTGCTGGATTCGATCCAAACAACATGGGTGGAAATGCTCATCAAGGTGCAACTCATGATGATAATGTAGTAGATGCTGATTTCGAAGTAAAAGAAGATAAATAATATTAAAAAAATAGGGAAGACAATTGTCGTCTTCCCTTTTTAAAAGTTTAATATTTACTAAAATTTTTAAAAATGATAATATATATAAATGATATATAAATAGGTGGTGACTGTGTAAATGGCAAGCAAAGACTATTATGCTACACTTGGCCTTGAAAAGGGAGCAAGTGATGATGAGATAAAGAGAGCATTTAGAAAGCTAGCTATTAAATACCATCCTGATAAAAACCAAGGTAATAAGGAAGCAGAAGAGAAATTTAAAGATATAAATGAGGCGTATCAAGTGCTTTCTGATCCAGAGAAGAAAGCAAGATATGATCAATTTGGTACTGCTGACTTTGATGGAAGTGGATTTGGATCAGGTGGATTTGGTGGTTTTGACTTCTCAGATATGGGAGGATTTGGAGATATATTTGAAAGCTTCTTTGGAGGTGGTGGTTCTTCAAGAAGAAGAAATGGACCAACAAAGGGTGCTGATATAGAATATACTTTAAACCTAACATTTGAAGAAGCTGTATTTGGAGTAGAAAAAGAAATTACTGTAAATAGAAATGAAAACTGTGAATCATGTAAAGGAAGTGGAGCTAAACCAGGAACTTCACCAAAAACATGTCCAACATGTAATGGAAGTGGGCAAGTTAGAGTTCAAAGACAAACTCCACTTGGAAGCTTTGTAAGTACTTCTGCTTGTGATAGATGTGGAGGAAAAGGAACGGTTGTTGAAACTCCATGTTCAGATTGTAGCGGAAGAGGTAAAGTAAGAAAAACTAGAAAGATTAAAATAAATGTTCCGGCAGGTGTAGACACTGGTAATGTAATGCCACTTAGAGGGCAAGGAGAACATGGTTCAAATGATGGACCTCCAGGTGATTTATACATCAGAATAAATGTTGCTAGATCTAAACAGTTTGATAGAAGAGGAAATGATATTTATATAGAGACTCATATATCAATGGGAAGAGCAGCATTAGGTGTTGAAATAACAGTTCCAACAGTTGATGGTGATGTGAAATATAGCATTCCAGCTGGAACTCAATCAGGAACTATGTTTAGATTAAAAGGAAAAGGTGTTCCTAAAGTTCATTCTACTTTAAGAGGGGATCAATATGTAAAAGTAATTGTTGATATTCCTAAGAACTTAAATTCTAAACAAAAAGAAGCTTTAGAAGCGTTCATGGAAGCTTGTGGAGAAAGTGTTGATGGAGAAGTAACACATAAAAAGGGATTTAAAGATTTATTTAATAAGAAATAATAAAAGATGTTGCTATTTGCAACATCTTTTATTATTTTATAGGATTTATAACTTTATTATTTCTGTTTAAGTAATATTTAACAGATATTGTAGAATTTAAAGATAATTTTATTTCATGATTAACTAGATATATCTACTTTGTATAAAACATAATTAATTATATTCTATGTAATAATATTATATAGGATTAAGAATTTATAAAAATTTAGTTATACTATAATAGAAATAGACAAAAAGTATATTATAATAAAAAGACAAGACCTATTAATAAATGGACATATTAAAATGATAGCAATAATATGAGGTGACTACATGGAAAATTTAAAAAAAGTATTGTCAACAGAAATAGAAGAGTTTAGAGAACAAGGATATAGATTTTTAAATAAAGAAATATCTGTTATGGATTTTAAACATATATCAGGTGGAATGGGAGCATATGCTCATCGTGGTGGAAAAGAGTTTATGTTAAGACTTAGAATTCCATCAGGTATAATAACTATTGAACAATTGAAATTAATATGTGATTGGATAGAGAAATATAAATTAGGTGGTATACATTTTACTACACGTCAGGCTATTCAATATCATGGACTAACAATAGATGGAATATGTGATTTAATGCAAGACGCATTAAAAAATAATATATATACAAGAGGTGCAGGAGGAAACTTCCCAAGAAATGTTGCATTATCACCATTATCAGGAGTTGATAAAGAGGAAGCTTTCGATCCAACACCTTATGCTTTAGCAACTGGCAATTACTTTATGGAAAGAATAACAACTTATAAGTTACCAAGAAAGTTAAAGGTATCTTTTTCTAATTCTGCGCAAGACACAGCACATTGTACAGTTCAAGATTTAGGATTTTTAGCTGTTGAGCAAGGTGGAAAGAATTATTTTAGAGTATATATTGGAGGTGGATTAGGAAAAAATCCTAAATTAGCATTAGTTTATCCAGAGCTTATAGAACCACAAGAAGTATTAAACTATGTTGAGGGAATGGTTAGATTATTCAAAGCAGAAGGAGATTACCAAAATAAGGCTAAAGCTCGTATAAGATATATTGTAGATAAATTAGGAGAAGAAGGATTTATAAACGAATATAAAAAATACGTTGAAGAAGTAAAAAATAAAGAAAACTATAAGGTTATACCGAATATTGAAGATTACAATAAAGTTGGTATAGAAACAAGTATAGTAAATAAAAGATTAGTGCCTCAAAAGCAACAAGGATTATATAGTGTTTATGTTCACCCAATTGGAGGACAAATAAAGTTAAATGAATTAAAGAACATTTCTAGGATATTAGAGAAGTTTGACAAAGTAGAAATTAGATTATCAATGACAGAAGGCGTATACTTTAGAAATTTAAATGGTAAAGAAGCTGAAGAACTTTTAGAAGCAACAGAATCTATTGGAGGAACAACAGCATTTGAGTATAGTGTATCTTGTATAGGGGTGCCAACTTGCCAAATAGGTATATGCGAAAGTCAAGAAATTTTAAAAGAAACATTAAGTTATGCAAGAGAAAATAATGTAAATATAGAGTTGTTACCAAGATTATATTTCTCAGGATGTCCAAATTCTTGTGGAGTACATCAAATAGCAGAGTTAGGCTTTACAGGAAAGAAGAAGAGAGTTAATGATGTTATAGAAGAAGTTTATGAATTACATGTTGATGGAAGTTTTAATGAAGAAAAAGCTAGATTAGGACAAATATTTGGAGATATTATAAGAAGAGATATTCCAAAGTTTATTTGTGAACTAGCCAATGATTTAGAAAAAACTAATAAGAGTTTTGTTGAATATATAAATAGTAACGAAAATGAATTTAAAGCTTTAGTAAAAAAATATAACTGTTAGTCAATATAAAATTTAAATAAATCCACAATATACTGGTTTTTAATAAAACTTAGTAATTGTGGATTTATGTTTTAATACATATAAAAGTAAGGTTATATAGTTGAAATAAAAGAAATAATCTGTATAATTAATCTATAAACTTAAAGTTATGATTTGGAGTGAACAAAAGTTATGAGAATGAGAAGAAAGCCTTGGGCAAGACCTGAATTAGATAGTTGTAAGTTTTTTGTACAAAAACCCAGTGAATATAAGGGTAGATGGAAAGAGTTTTTTGGAAATGATAAACCAATATACATGGAATTAGGATGTGGAAAAGGAACATTTATGGCTGTGCATGGTTCTGAGAATCCAGATATAAATTATATAACTGTAGATATAAAAGATGAAGTATTAGTTTTAGCTAAAAGAAATATAGAAGCAGCATATGAAAAAGTAGGGCATGAAGTAGATAATGTTGCACTTATGTCACAAGAAATATTATTAATAGATCAAATGTTAGATGAAAATGATGTTATTGAAAGAATATACATAAACTTCTGTAATCCATGGCCAAAAGAGCGTCATAAGAAAAGAAGATTAACACATACAAGACAATTAGAAAACTATAAGAAGTTCTTAAAAAAAGGTTCTGAAATATGGTTTAAGACTGATGATGATGAATTGTTTGAGGAGTCACTTGAATATTTTAAAGAAAGTAATTTAGAAATTAAGTATATTACATATGATCTACATAATAGTGGATTTGAAGGAAATGTTACTACAGAACATGAGGATATGTTTACAGCTCAAGGAATAAAAACTAAGTTTTTAATAGCACAATATAATTAATTATAGATAGATTGTATTTTAATAGAAATTGTTAATAAACAATAATTAAAATACAATCTTATTATTTTAAAATTAAATTTAGAATTTAAAAAATATGTTATGTAAAAGACTGTTATTATAAAAACATATATTTATTGGGCATAATAAGTATATATTAGAATGAATATATTAATTTTAATAAAAAAATAAATAGTTTTATTAAATTAAAAATTTTCAATAATAAACTACTTAATATATAGTTAAGTAATAAGTATTGGTGGTAAAGTTATGATATATCTTATTATTATGATTGTTCTTTCGCCCTTTACAGCTGTAATTCCAGCCATATATTCAGCCAATTTGCTAATTAGAAAAAAGTTAAAAGTGCAAATAAATTACTGGAATATTGGATTGTTTTTATTAGGTATATATTCAATATTTAGTGGGATTATTAATAAAAGTTTATTATCGGTGTTAGCTTCTTTAGGGCTTTTTTTATATTTTTCATTTAGTGTATTTTCCCAAAACTATTTTGTGAAAATACACAGAGTAAATAGAGCTATAAAATATATAGTGTATTTAACAACAATTGCAGCTGTAGGAGGGATAATAGAAAAAATAATATTTATTATTTTAAATAATCCTCAACATAGGATATATAGTTGCTTTGGAAATCCTAATATGGCAGGAGCTTGGTTTGGTAGTATTATATTAATGATTTTTTATTTAAGGGGAGTAGAAAAAGAAAACAAAGACCTTAATTTATATAATTTGTCTATAGTATTAGTAATAATAGCATTGTTATTAACTGAGTCAACAGGAGCATTTATTGCTTTGATAGGATCTATCTTTATATACTATATATTAAGAGATAAGAAAGATATTAGTGGATTAATAACAATTTGCAGTATGATTGGAATAATGTCCTTATTATTTATATTAGTCCAGAATAAAGTAGCAAATACAACTCCTATTGGTGAAATAGTGAACTCTTTTAATTCAAGATATCTTATTTGGATAGGTGCTATAAAAATGATTTTAAAAAAACCTATAACCGGTTGGGGATTACTAGGTATGTTTCAACATGGCTCAAATTTTGTTTATAACAATCAACCTGAATTACATAATAGAATAATAACATTTTTAATTCATCCTCATAACTTATGGTTGGCTTTTTTAGTTACATTAGGTATTGTAGGAATATGTATATACATATATATTAAATTTAATTTATATAAAGATATGATAAAGTTACATAAGAATCATAGTGAGCTTTTATCTCTAGTTGCATCTATAAATGCAATGGTAGTTATTCAAGGAATTGTTGATTGCACTTTATATGCACCTCAAATAGGCTTAATGTTTATTTTTATAGGTGCAATAACTTATAATGAAGCTAATTGTAAAATAATTAAAGATGATAAATTTTAAAAAATAAATTAAAAATT
>JAFNXG010000087.1 GCA_017383505.1 Clostridium sp. | reverse complement strand
TTTTTTATTTTATATTTTTTTGTTTTTTATAAATTATACAATCACCTAATGTATAAATTTCCAACAAAAAGTATATAATTTACTTTTTTGATAAAGATAAACTATTTTAAACCTTTCTCTAATATTTTGTGCTATTTATAAATATCTATTCAAAAGATTTATGGTTTATTATTCCATATACTCCTTGTATATTTTAAAATAAAAAACAAGTAATGAAAAACTGAACTGCCCCCTGTCTACTTAACAGAGGGCAGTTCAACATTACCTGCTTTTTATTCTTCAACGAAGAAAATACCACATGCCTTAACTCCTGAATGTATACCTACTGTACACCCAACATTACCATGTATATATTCTATATCTTTATCTTCAAAATATTTCTTTAAACCTTCAAATATTTCTTGACTTAATATTTCATCTATAATTATTGGAGAATTAAAATCTACATTTACACTTTCAAAGTCTGAAATAACTTTCTTCAATGCTTTCTTATTTCCTCTAATCTTATCTTTAACTTCTACTTTACCATTTTTAACTTCTAAGATAAGCCTTAATCCTAATACGCTTCCTATTGTTCCTACCGCTTTAGAAAGTCTTCCACCTCTTACTAAGTTGTCTAACGATTCAAAAACTAACGAACTTTTAACTTTAGGGATTATATTTTTTATCTTTTCTTCGATTTCAAATATACTATTTCCATTATCTCTAAACTCACAAGCCTTTAAAACTAAAAGCCCTAAACCTGATGTAACATTTTTAGAATCAATAATAACTATATCATTACTATCTATCATATTCTTAGCTATACAAGCTGACTGATAAGTTCCACTCATTTCTGATGATAATAATATTGTTAAAATTTTATAACCTTCACTTAAATACTTATTAAATACTTCTTCAAATCTATTTGGTGTTATTTGAGCTGTTGTTGGAAATATATTTTCCTTCTCAACTTTTTCTAACATTTCTTTAGTGTTTATTTCAACACCATCTAAATAACTTTCTTCTCCAAAGTTAATTAATAGTGGTAACACCTCTATATCTTTTTCTTTTATAAGATCCGATGGTAAATCTAAAGTACTATCAGTAATAATCTTAATTTTTTCCATAAAAGCACCCCATATTTATTATTATTTCATATTTGGAAATCCTATTTGTTTTAATGCTTCATAAGCTATAATCGCTACAGTGTTTGATAAATTTAAGCTTCTTGTACTTGTTTGTACCATAGGTACTCTTATACCTTTATGAGCATTATGAACATCTTCAGGAACACCTGATGACTCTCTTCCAAACATTATGAAATCTCCATCTTGGAATTTTTCATCAGAATATATATTTCCTCCATGAGTAGTTGATAAAAATATTCTTCTGTCTCCATACTTACTCATAAACTCTTCATAAGATTCATGAATCTCTAATTTTAGGTCTTTCCAATAGTCTAAACCTGATCTTTTAACAGCCTTATCATCAATGCTAAACCCTAATGGCTTTATTAAGTGAAGAGTCGAGTCAGTTAAAACACAAGTTCTTGCTATATTTCCAGTATTTTGTGGTATTTCTGGTTGATATAAAACTATATTTAAATTCAATGAATTCACCCTCCAAAATAAAAAGTAAGATGTTTTAACATCTTACTTTACACTATTTCTATATCTTCAATCATACTATATACTTTTTTAATAGTCAAAGTATTTTACACTTTATTAATCTTTTACCTATATAAACATTTAATAAATTATTTTTCTATAAAAAAATAATTACACTATATTAATTAATATTGATATAGTGTAATTATTAAATATATTTTGTAACTTTAATATGCTTATTACTCTTGCTATTCTTGTGGATTATTATCTTCAGTTGTTGTTTGTTCAGGAGTTTCTATTTTAGGAGGTTCTACTTTTTTTGTTCCTACCTTAACAACTTGATTTCTAGTTGAATAAACATCTGTTGATATAAGCTCCTTATTCACTTGAACTCCATTTTCATAAGTAATTAAATATCCTCTTGCTTTACATCCATTAGAACCAGAGCTTTCAACTACTTTTACTCCTTCTTCAAGAGTAGGATCTTTTACTTCTTCAGTTTTATAATCATATGTTTCTAATATTTCATTAACTAATTGATATGTTTTTCCACCCATAGCTTCTTTATTTCCATAAATATTAAATACAACTTTATTTCCTGATAAATATCCTTGAATATATATTGGGAAATCATATGTATTTACAAATTTATAATCTATATATCCAGCAGCCACAGTTGCATCTAACCCTGGAGCAGCATATCCAACAGTCATTGAATGATTAAGTCTTTCAGTTGATCTTATATTAGCTTGTATTACAGCCCTATATAATGTGCTAGAAACTTGGCATACTCCACCACCATAACCTGGTACTACTTTTGAACCAACATATGTATTAGCTTCTTTATACCCTCTTTCAGGTGTTGTTTCACCTATTGTATTATTGTAACTAAATTCATCACCTGGCATTAATAAAGTACCATTTATATATTTAGTAGCAATTCTTAAGTTTTCAACTCTTCCTGAGTCTGATGTTCCGAATGTAGTAGAATATGATGACATTACTCCAGTAATTTTATTTAAATCTTTTGATGTTATTCTTGGAGAATATTCTTCTAACTCTACGCTTACTTCTTCAATCTTTTCAGGGTCTGGATCTATACAATCCTTTATTTTATTACATAGATCGTCTATATTAATACGCTTTCCTATGTTTTCTGGAGTTATAGAAATACTACTTCCACTAACTGATATTTTAGCATCTACAGCATTAACTTTAACATTCTCATTTACACTGTTAGCAAATTCTTTTACTTTTTCTTCATCATAACTTAATATAGTGTCAACTTCATAATCCACACCATCTTCTATCATTTTTTTCTTTTCAAACATATCTTTGTCTTTTCCATACTCTAATGCCTGTTCTACAGTAACTTCTGCACTTACAGATGGATTAATGTCTGAATATTTAAGTTGGAATTTCTTATCTCCTACATTAACATTAATAACTTTATTACTAATTAAAGGAATTAATTGTTCGTTTATTGTTTGTATAGCTTCTTCCTTAGTTTTATTCCCTAACTCTATTCCATAAGCTTGTACACCCGGATATATTTTATCAGCCCATGAATCAACTTTATTTTTTACACTAAGAAAATATCCTAAAACCGTCATTAATACCACTAACATACCTGTTGTTGCTAAAATTATAATTTTCTTATTTTTTAATATAGTACTTCTAAGCTTACCATCATTTGAATTATTGTTCACAGTCCCGCTCCTCCCTATTACTTTATATAAACATATATAAATTAATTATATTCTATTATTTAACATATTACAATTAGTAAAATTTTTCTAATACACACTATTATAGGTTATTACTAAAAGAATAGCTTCATAATTTTATGATATTTTCTATAAAATATACAAAGCTATCCTGTTCTTATTGTCTATACAGTGAAGCTACTTCTATTCTTAGATGTTTCACCATCTCTATCAAAAGCCTCTATACTTATTCTTATAGGTCCATTAACTACAAAAGGTAATTGTTTTATATTAATTGAAAAGTTATTGTCATCTGAATCCACTGTTCCTATCCAATAATTATTCGCAAAGATATTATATCCTAATAAATCACTATCAGTATTTTTCTTCCAACTAATATTTAAAACTCCTCCTTTTCTGTTAACAACAAGTCCAGTTACGTTCTTAGGTTGCGTTAATAAATCTATGTTGTCAGGTCCCCAATTAGCATCAACCTCGCCTCCAACTCCAGCAACAGTTGCTGATTCACTATACTGCCATACTCTCCACCTAGTCCATCCACCTACATCTGGAGGAACAGGAGCATTTCCTTTAATAGCGGTATAATGAGCAATCCATAAAATCATGTCTTTTAATGGATAACCCCTATTAGGAATAAAGAAGTTATCATATATTTGAACAAAAAATACACCTGTATAAAGCATTATCCTTCTTCTAGTCTTTTTTTCAAATCTTTTTCTAAATCTATCTATCCAATTTATTAATACTTCTGTTGTTATAGACTTATCAGTTGGTGTTTCTACATCCATAACAGGAAATAGATCTCCAAAATCTCTTTCTCCAAATCCCTCTTGAAGTATATTTATAAAATCATCACATTGAGAATCTGCTGTAGTTAAATCAGCACTAGGTACACAAAAATGATATGCACCAACAGGTATTTTATAATCTCTACTACTTTTAGCAAACTCTAAAAATTTTCTATCTACTCTAAAACGCCCTGATGCTGACCCTGATGCCCTTAAGTATAAAAAGTCTATAGTAGTTGCAAGTACTGTAAAGTCTACATTTTGCGTATATTCATTAATATCAATACCGAAAAGACTCTTATCATTTCTATTTTGCATAAAATCCCCCAATAAAAATTATCTTACTAATTATATTACTTAAAATTTTAATTATTGTTACTTTATTTAACTACTAAAATATTACTTAAAATAAAAAACCAGCATATGCTGGTTTTTTATTTTATTAAATATCTCTTTTTACTTTTAAAGATGTTTCTATTATTTTATCTAAAAGTCCTGAATAGCTGATCCCCTTAGCTGATGCGCTCTTTGGGAAAAGGCTTGCTGGAGTCATTCCTGGTAATGTATTAACTTCTAAAATATAAGGAACTCCTTTTTTATTAATTATCATATCAACTCTAGCATAAACCTTGCACTTTAATGCTTTATATGTTTCTAAAGCCATTCTTTCAACTTCCTTATGAAGCTCTTCTTCTAATTCTATAACTATTTCATCTGCTCCGTCAGCTGCATATTTTTGAGTGTAATCAAAGAAATCTGACTTTGGTTTAATAGCTATAACCGGCCACATTTTTCCATCAAACACAGGGCAAGTTATCTCATCACCTTCAACAAACTCTTCAATCATTACCTCTGTATCCCATTTTAATCCTTCTTCAACAGCAGCTTTAATATCTTCCTTAGATTTTATTTTAAAAGTTGCTACACTTGATCCACCGTTTGTTGGCTTAACAAAAACAGGATATCCCATTTCCTCTATCTTATCATAATCTATTTCTTCTACCGATGAAACATTTATCCATCTTGCAGTTCTAACATCATTTGCCTTTAAAACTCTTTTAGTAAAATCTTTATCCATACATATTCCTGAACTTATAGGTCCACACCCTGAATAAGGTATATCTAAAGTTTGAAGTACTGATTGAACTGTTCCATCTTCACCAAACTTTCCATGTAGTGCTAATAAAGCAAAGTCTATCCCTTTAACTTTATTTATTATATCTTCTTTATTATCAATAACTATTGGTACTATTTCATACTTACTTTTATCAATTTTTTCTATTATAGAATTACCACTTTTAAGTGAAATTTCTCTTTCCGAAGAAATTCCCCCCATTATTACTCCAACCTTCATATATATCCTCCTAATATTAAATTAATATTCTAAAACTTATATTTCTTTGTAATTATATCATATATTATAAAAATAACCTTTGTTACTATTTATTTTTCAAGTATACTTCTCATAATATAAGCTTTATTGTTTTTTTCTTGATTTTTGTTCTTTAAAATACTTACATCTATTTGTTAATGTACATTCATTACATCTAGGATTTCTTGCTATACAACATCTTCTTCCATGAAAAATTAGTAAGTGATGCGTTAAACTCCATTCTCTTTTAGGCAATTCTGCTTGTAATTGTTTTTCAACTTCTAATACATTATCAGAATCTGCTAGCGCAAGCCTATTTGATACTCTAAAAACATGAGTATCTACTGCAATTGATGGTACTCCAAATGCATTAGATAACACAACATTAGCTGTCTTTCTCCCTGCACCCGCTAAGCTAGTTATATCTTCCATTGTTTTGGGAACTTCTCCATTAAATTTTTGTTTAAGCTGATTACACATAATAAGTATATTTTTAGCCTTACTTCTATATAATCCTATCTGTTTTATCCTTTTTTCTAATTCATCTATAGATAATGTTAAAAATGAATCTACATCAGGATATTCTTTAAATAAATTTTCAGTTACCTCATTAACTTTTTTATCCGTAGTTTGAGCTGATAAAATAGTTGCAACTAATAATTGAAACGGAGTTTCATAGTTTAACTCACACTTTGCATCTGGATATAATCTTTTTAACTCTTCTAATATTAACTTAGTCCTTTGTTTCACTAAATCTTCCTCCTAACTCATAGTTATTTATAAACTCCTCTATACTTTTCGACAACTGATTTACTATTG
Source organism: Clostridium sp. (assembly GCA_017383505.1). Taxonomy (GTDB): domain Bacteria; phylum Bacillota; class Clostridia; order Clostridiales; family Clostridiaceae; genus Clostridium. Next base: position 32,106 of record JAFNXG010000087.1, on the reverse strand, counting down.
ATTTCATTATGTAAATATAACAAATCCCTCTAAATTGTTTAAATTATTAGAAATAAATGTTATTTTAATCTCTCTATATAAGCATTTATATAAGGTGAATCCCCACTATATTTTACTATACTTTCACCTTCATTATATAATTTTATTATAGAATTTCTTTTAATAACATTTTTCCCTCGCCATCCACAAGAAGTCATTATTATATTTTCTTTAAAAAATTTATTATTCATATCTGCATAAATATCACTTTCTATATTACACATAAAATCTAGAGGTTTAAATTCCTCTATATTAGAAAATGTAATATTTTCATTATATGGACATACATTTTGACATATATCACACCCAAAGATTTTGTTTTTTAAAAGCTTTATTTCTACATCACTTAATTCTTTCTTCTGTGTAATATAAGATGAACATATATTAGGATTAATCTTCATGATGTTTATAGATTTTGTTGGACACTCTCTATAGCAATTATTGCAACTAGAGCACTCTTTATATTCTTTTATATCTAAATATTTTTTTTCCTCTTCAGTTTCTAACTCTAAATCAGTAATTATTTCTCCTAGAAAAACATAAGATCCATATTTTTTAGTTATTATCATATTATTTCTTCCAATAAATCCAACACCAGCTAAATAAGCAATATATCTCTCTGGCAATGTATTACTATCAACAAAAGGTATAGCACTTCCACCTTTACATTTTATAAATTCACAAATTTTATCTAAATAACTTTTTACAACCTTATGATAATCCAACCCCTTTGTATATTTAGAAAATCCATTTTCTATATTATTTTCTGGCCAAAGATAGGGAAAAGCTATTGAAATAATAGTTTTTCCCTCCTTCATATACCATTGTGGATTTACCCTTTTTTCTATATCCACCTCTTCAAACTCATTTTCTAATTTCATTTTCTTTCTATATTCAAAAAATTCTACTAACTCATTAAACCTTCTACATTTAATAAACCCTATAGTATCTAATCCTATTGAGTTACAAAACTCTACTATTTCTTCTTTAATCATAAATTAAATCACCATATCATTATAAATTTCTTTTGTTATACCTTTATAATCCTCTATTTCTATTGTTTCCAATTCACCCTCATTTACCTTTGATATATTTTTGGCTGGAATTCCTACTGCTGTTGCTCCTTCTGGAACATCCTTTAACACTACAGAATTAGCTCCTATTTTAGCATTGTTTCCTATATATATAGGTCCAAGCACCTTAGCTCCTGCTCCTATTACAACATTATTACCTAGAGTTGGATGTCTCTTTCCTTTATCTTTCCCTGTTCCACCTAATGTTACTCCATGATATAAAAGCACATCATCTCCAATTTCTGCTGTTTCTCCAATTACTACTCCCATTCCATGATCTATAACTAATCCTCTACCTATTGTAGCTCCAGGATGTATCTCTATTCCAGTAAAAAATCGAGATAACTGTGATATAAACCTAGCTAAAAAGAATAGTTTCTTAGTGTACATATAGTGTGCTACTCTATAAGCTATTAATGAATGAATAGTTGGATATAATAAAAACACTTCTATTTTACTTCTAGCTGCAGGATCATTTTTCATAACCCTATTTATATCATATATTAAATTTCTAAACAAACTTTCCCCTCCTTAAAATTAATATTATTTTAAAAAGTTATTCATATATCCCCATAGAAATATACTTTTCTCCTCCATCAGGTGCTATTGCTAAAACCTTTTTCCCTTTACCAAGTTTTTTTGCAATTTCTATAGCTGCATAAACTGCTGCACCCGAAGATATTCCTATTAACATTCCTTCTTTACTTGCAAAATCAGCTGCAGTTTTAATTGCGTCTTCATCTTTAACAGCTACCACTTTATCAACATATTCTTGTTTATAGTTTTTAGGAATAAATCCAGCTCCAATTCCTTGAATTTTATGAGCTCCAGCCTTATTCCCTATCAAGACTTGAGAATTATATGGTTCAACTGCAACCACTTTAATTTCATTATTCCTTTCTTTTAACTTTTTACCTATTCCACTTATGGTTCCACCAGTTCCAACTCCAGCAACAAATACATCTAAATCCTCTATCTCCTTATATATCTCTTCTGCTGTTGTTTCATAATGTTTTTCTTGATTTGCTATATTATCAAATTGTTGAGGCATAAAATACCCATATTCATCAACCATTTCCTTTGCTTTATCTATAGCACCCTTCATCCCTTTTCTTCCTTCAGTTAATATTAATTCCGCTCCATATGCTTTTATTAAATCTCTTCGTTCTTTACTCATTGTTTCTGGCATTACTATTATAACTTTATATCCCTTTATTCTTCCTATCATAGCTAGTCCAATACCTGTATTCCCACTGGTAGGCTCAATAATAACTGCTCCCTTTTTTAGCTTTCCTTCTGATTCGGCTTTTTCTATCATTCCCAACGAAGCCCTATCTTTTATACTTCCTCCTGGATTAAACTTTTCTAACTTTACATATACATCAGCACTATCTTTGTCTATCATATTTGTTAACTTTAATATTGGTGTATTTCCTATTAATTCAAGTACTCCATTATAAATCATAAAACCCCTCCAAAAAATATCTTTTAGTTATATAGTAATTTTGTATATAAAAAAACTTCGTCTCAATATAGAGACGAAGTTTATTCGCGGTTCCACTCTAATTAAACCATTATAATAGTAATGATTTCACTCATTTTCAGTACATAAAATAATACCTAAGCACTATAACGGGTGCCCCCGTAAGACCTTACTATTATTTCAGGTATAAACTCCAAAGTGCACTTCATATAAATGAATCTTAGCTTAAATAAAAGCCTAGAGGTATTTATCTAGAAATTATACTATTTTTCAAATACTTATATCTAGATAAATCTCCAGTGAAAAGTTCTCAGCATCCTTTTCTCTCTGTGACCTTCATTTATACTACTTTCCTTTTTCACAGTTTTAATTCCCAATATTTAACTAAATTTTATATTATCATTATATTCTTCTTATCTCAAAAGTCAACTAAGCTTTTGTTTTTTTACTTATTTTTCTTTTTCCACATAGGGTATAATACTTCATCAATTAAATCATGAGTATTTACAATACCTATTAAAACATCATTATTATCTACTACAGGTATAGATAATAAATCATACTTAGCTGCAATTTCAATAGCTTCATTAATATCTTCATTATGTCTAATTATATTTATATTTTCATCCATAATTTCTTTTGCCTTAACGTTACTGTCATTTAAAATTAAATGTTTTAATTCAATAACTCCTATTACTCTTTCATCTTCATCTTTTATGAATATTGAGTTTAATTCTTCATCCTCAGGATTACTCTCTCTTAATATTTCTATTATTTCACCAATTGTAATATCTAAATTAAATGAAATAAAATCCTTACTCATTATACTACCTACTGTTTCATCTTCATATTTAAGAAGCTCTTTTACTTCTTCTGCATCTTCAGTTTCTAAGTTAACAAGTATTTTCTCTCTTTCTTCATCATTTAACTCATCTAATATATCAGCAATTTCATCATTAGGCATATTCTCTAAAACTTCTACTGCTTTAGCTTCACTTAGATTTTTTATAATACTACTTTTATACTCTTGTTCTATTTCTTCTAATGTATCAGCAGCTAAATCTTCATCTAGAGATTCAAAAATCTCTTTTCTTGAACTTGCATCTAGATTTTCTAATATATCTGCTAAATCTGCTGGATGAAGAGTAGATAATTTTTTATATGGAACTGATATCTGAAGATTTTTATTAACCATTTCTAAAGACTCAACATCATCCCACATAATAACTTTATCCTCATAGTCTTTATTTAAGAGTTTATAAATGAATTTACCTAAAGCTTGGCACTTCATTCTTCTAAATTTTGCAAGAGGCCCTGTTTCAACAGCAATTACTCTATATTCTCCCGCTATTTCTGCTATTCTTAAATCATCAACTCTAACAACTTGCTTACCTGTGATATCTACAATCTTTTTATCTAATAAATTTCTAGATAATAAATATGAGTATGTTCTTGGAAGTATCTCCTTACTTCCGCGAGTCATTATTTTAACTTTGCCATCAATATTATAGAAAGCAATACTTCTAAACTCATAGTGAAAAGTTACTCCTTCACGCTTAACCTTATACCCAATAACTCTAGGATATCCTTGTTCTGTTGTCACATATATATCCTTTAATTCACCAAGCACATCATCAAATTCATCATATATCTTCTTTTCTAATATGCTAGTAAATAAAAAAACAGATAGTTTTTGCATAAAAATTCCTCCCGTCTAATAGAGGAGATCTTTATTTTAAACTTGAGTTTCCCCTCTATTATTTCTTATATTCAATTTTCTTAATTTAATACTCTGAGGGACACCCTCCATTTAATCTCACCACCGTTTTTCTAAGTTTTATATAAATTTAAAATTGAAAAATATTTTGGCTTAATTTGCAAGTTTTATTAAACTTCAATTAAAAAAGCCCTTTATAGGCCATTGTTATATATATTAATATTATATTAACAACTCCATAAAAGGCAATACTCTAAAAATAATATTTACTTTTTAAATGTGTTAATAGCTTTGTAAGAACAACCTAAAATACAGACTTCTCCAATTAATGGATATGGGAATATTTTTATTCCACCTAAAAATATTATAAACTCTATAACAGTAACAATAAGAGATATTAAAAGAAGCCTCATTCCCAACTTATTGCTATAGGGCTTATCAGAAAATAATAACGTAACTACACTTAAAGAAGAAATAATTATTAGATAAATTAAACTTGGAGTTAAAATTTCCTTATAAACTACTATAAATCCAAATATATTATCAACCTTTATTTCTAGTTTATAAATTATATTCATAATAAAGTATCCCAAAAATAATATAATCATAAAGCTATAATTATAATTAAATGTTCTTTTTTCATCTCTTAAGAATATATAAATAGCTGCCAATATTGAAAGTGGAATCCCGATAAATGTTAGCTGTGTTAAAACCTTAATAAAATAAATCGTTCCCTGTCTTTGTATTATACATAAAGATAATAATGATAAATATCTTAATACTATTATTGATAGTGTTACAATATAAAATTTCTGTATTTTTATTGGACACTTTTTATAACTTAAATAAAGTAAATATAAAGAAAAAATAATTATAAATAATAATATACATAAATAAATAAAGGTAACCAACTTTTTTTCTCCTTACAAAAATACTATTATTTATAATTATTAATTTTTTAATTTATTTATTCTTAATTTTATTAGTTAATACCTAAAATTTTAAGACCACCTTTTATACATTTTATATCTAGAGGGAAATCTGGTCCTTTTTCTCCATCAATATCAGTAACTATATCTTCTGCTGAATCTATATGTAGTTTATTCGTTTTAAAATAAATAACTTTATCCGAGTCTAAATGTTCTCCCTTAAGCACTTTTATAAATAATGGTATTAATTCATATATAGGTACAGCTTTAAAAACTATTACATCTAGCATCCCATCTGTTGCATCAGCTCTAGTTGCTAAATTAAAGTTTCCTGCAGTCTTACCATTAAATATTAACATAAGATACATACTACCTTCAAAATTCATTTCATCTGATTGAATTTTTACTTTTAAAGGTCTAAAATTAGGTAATTCTTCTATCCCCTTTAAATAATATGCTAGCTTTCCAATTGTGTTTTTTAAATTTACATCTGTTTTTTGAGACACATCTGTAAATAGACCTGTACTTGCAACATTAACAAAATACTTATTATTTATACTTCCTAAATCTACAGTAGCTACATTAGAACTAATTATTTTTTTACAAGCCTCTTCTATATTAAACGGTATTCCTAAAAACTTAGCAAAATCATTTGCTGTCCCTACTGGTAAAATTCCTATTGGTAATGATATTCCATTTCTAGCCATTGTATTAACTACAGAATCTACAGTTCCATCACCACCAGCAACTAATATATATTCATACTCACCTGGTCTCATATCAGTAAATGCACCTTCTATACTACAACCTTTTCTTATTCTATATGGCACTATAGTAAATCCTGCTTGTTGATGTATATCAATTATATCATCCAACTTAGATAATATTACATTTTCTCCAGAATAAGGATTGTAAATTAACTTTACCTTCTTCATATTGCTCCTCCTGATTATATCTAAAATTATTACATATATACTTTATTATACTATAAAAGAATATATTTGAAATAACCTATATATAATATTAATATATATGTAAAAAAAATATTACTTTTATTTTATAATGCTTTTTATATATTAGATTATTGTCTATATTAATTTTTTCTTCCTTTTATGTTATAATTATTTTTATGTAAGATAAAATTAGGAGTGATTATATGAGAAAAAGCAGTATTCCTAACATCTTTACCTTTATTAATTTATCATTTGGAATATTGTCATTGCTTTCTACTTTTGATGCTAACTATTCATTAGCTTGTATTTTCATTTTACTTGCTGCGATAGTTGATAGATATGATGGTAGAATAGCTCGCTATTTGCAAGTTACAAGCGATTTGGGAAAAGAATTAGATTCACTAGCTGATTTAGTTTCATTTGGTGTTGCACCATCTATATTAGTGTTTCTATTATTTGACTTTAATACATTAGGTCCTTATGGTTTATTGGGATTAATCTCATTATTATCATTCCCAATATGCGGTGCTTTCAGATTAGCTAGATATAATGCAAGTGAATTTAATGGAGTTTTTACAGGTGTTCCTATTACTGTAGCAGGTAGTTTTTTAGCACTATTTTGTCTTCTTACTATTAATAAGAATATTTCAGCACTTATTCCATTATTATTATTATTATTATCATCTTATTTAATGGTAAGTACATTCAAACTAAAAAAATTCTAAAAAAGAGGCTGTATCAAAATCTTTATGTAAATATCAACTTAAGCACAAAAATCTAGTATAAATATTTACATTTAATTTTGTACACCCTCTATTTTTAACTATTTAATTTTTCATCTTGCTCTTTTTTATACGCTTTTAACATTTCATATTCTTCTCTAATAGATGAATCTCTAAGAAATAATTCATCATCTACTTCAGTTAAAATTACCTTATTATCTGCCTTTTTTAATATATAATTACCTACTAAAGCACAATACTTAAAATACGTTTCTCCACAATTTTCAAGCAAATCAATTACATTATCTATTGTTTCCCCTAATTTATTTGCTCTATGCACTGCTTCTTTAACATAACTACTTTTTGCTTCATATATATTATTTAATTCTGCAGCTCCAGCTATTAATAATCTATATGAATCTACCATCGTTTTTAATAATTGGTTTAAGTTACTAACATCAACATAGTATTCTTTTATTAATTGTTGGTATTTCATTAGTAATACCTCCAAATACAATTATTAATTTTATTATTTTTTATTACATCCCTTAATATCCATATCTTCTATAAGTTCATTATCCAGATTTTCAAACATTTCTAATCCGTATTTACAATTATTTTTCATATCAATATTAGATTTTATCTTCATATATATATAGTTTTCATTTTCCATATTATCATCTTGTGAACATCCCGGAAATTTACACAATTGTTCTTTTATACTTTCATTTTTATTGCTATTATTCATACTATTATTCATATTACTATTCATATTATCATTATTATTTACATCATTTCCACATTGCTGTTCATTCATATTTATTTTAGCTTCAACAATATCTTGTTTTTCCTTTGCTGATTTACTATTATCTAAATAGCTTTTATTCTTAGCTATATCAACTACAGCATTACTCTTTTGTCCAACACTTTCCCTATACATATTTAAGTCTAATTCTAAATTATTATTTTCCTCATTTAATACAAATCCTTCTCCAAAAACTACAGGTACAAAAAACTCCTTAGGTATTGATATAAACATTAACTGTCCCTCCTATAAATCTTTTATTTCACAATAAGGTTTAAAATAACTTCTTGGATATGCGCATAATGGACATTTTTCTGGCGCCTTAGAGCCCTCATGTATATATCCACAATTCATACAAACCCATTTTGAATCTTTAAGTCCATTAAACATTTTTCCACTTATTAATCTATCGTATAGTTCTTTAAATCTCTTTTCATGTGCCTATTCAACTTCTCTAATTTCTTTATAAAGATCCGCAATTTCAGTAAACCCCTCTTCTCTTGCTTCTTGCTCAAATCTCGCATATAAATCTTTATATTCAGCCTCTTCTCCACATATTGCATCTATTAAATTTTCATTAGTATCACATACTAATTTTAAAAAATCTCTATATACTCTTCTTGCATGTGCAAATTCATTCATAGCTGTAATATCAAAAATTTCAGCTATCCATTCGTATCCTTCTTCTCTAGCCTTTTCTGCATATAAATTATATTTACTTCTCGCTCTACTTTCTCCAGCAAAAGTTCGATATAGATTTTTCTCTGTCTTGCTTCCCTTTAACTTCATCTCTCTCTCCTCTAAAATACTTATAATATTAAATTATTCAGAACATACAAAAATGATGAATCATAAATGTTAGTAGTTTCCTACATTCCTTTTACAATTCATCATTCTTTAATTTAATTTACTGTAACTCTTCTATCATTGTCACATACTAATTCTACTTTTCGCCCTTCCTTAGTACATGTATTCAATATAACTTTATGACCCCAAAGATCAAATAAGTATTTTAGAGTTTCCTTTGCATAAATCAATTCTAACTCTCTACCATCAAATACATGCTCTAATGTTAAAGTTCCGTCCTTCTTATTTAGATCAATAATCCTTATATAAGGGATAGATCCTACTCCACATGAATTAGATAAAGTATCTCTTATAACCTTCCAACCTTGCTCATCAGAAACTTCATCTACTACAAACTCAAAACTCTTCTTAGCATATTGGAAAAGTCCTAAATCCTTACAAAGCTCTTCAGTTAAATATTTTCGTATAAAAGAATTATCTCTTTCTATATATCTAACTTCAAATAATTTATCTCTTCCATATTTCTTTTCTATATCTTCAAAAATTTTAAATCCAACATAATAAGGATTTAATCCTCCTAATGCAGGTGCTATAACATCATTATGGCGCTTAATAAACTCTAAATACAATCCATCTGGTAAATCTAAGCTTTTCAATAGATTATAATGACAATAACTTGCCCAACCTTCATTCATTATTTTAGTTTCAATTTGCGGTATAAAATATTCAGTTTCTCTTTTTACTATTTTTAATATAGATTTTTCCCAATCCTCTAAAGAAGAATATTTTATTATGAATCCTATAACATCATCACAAGGCTCTATAGGAGTCTTGCTTAAATCTGGCAATTCAATTACATTATCACTATCAAGTATGTCCCTATTTTGTATCTTTGCATTATATTCTTTTATTAAATTATCTTTTATTTCTTCATCACTTAATTCTTTCATACCAACAACCCTTGGTATTTGATATCTCAATGCATGTGCTGCATCTAAAACTTTTTCAACCCTACTATATCCAATATTAGGATCATTTATATATCCTCTAATTATATCGGCATCAAGTTTAAACATTTCTAATGTATAGTAAGCTTTAGTACCTTCTCTAAATAACCTATTATTTTTAAAGAAATCATTATGTCCATAAACATGAGCCATTGTTAAAATCTGCAATAACAATGTATTTTCCTTCATTAAATACGCTAAAGAAGGATTTGAGTTTATGACCATTTCATAAGGCAAACCTGTTAAATTTAATGAATATAAAGTCTTATTTTTTTCATAAGCTTTACCATAACTCCAATGTGGATATTTAGATGGCATTCCTACATAAGACTCATAAGCTATCATCTCATTAAATCCAATAATCTCAAATTCTTGAGGATAATAATCAAGTCCAAATTCAGTTGCTTTTTTTTCAATTTTTACATTCCACTCTTCTAATTCCCTTAATGTGTACTCCATTATTCATCCTCCTTTAGTTCCTTGCTCAACATTAATTTAAGAGCATCCCATAAATTCTTTTTTTCTTTAACAATAACAGATACAAACTTCTTATCTGTTATTTCTTTATTAAATCTATAGTACATAGTTGTTGAATAAGTTGATGGTAATAATTCAGCATAACCGAACATATTACTTACCTCACAAAGCTTCTTTACAGAATCAACAGCTCTTTCATTATCTTCAGACCAGTTATCACCATCACTAGCATATACAGGATATATATTCCATACTTCTGGCGAATATTTCTCTTCTATTAACTTTAGAGCCAAATTTAACCCACTAGAAATATACGTTCCTCCTGATTCGGCTTTATGAAAAAATTCATATTCATTAACTAATTTTGAAACTGTTGTATGAGAAATAAATTCAAATGCAATATTATTATATTTTCTTTTTATAAATGTAGATAATACAAAGAAAAATGATCTTGCTAAGTACTTTTTAGTACTATCCATAGAACCAGATACATCCATGATAAAAATCATTACAGCATTACTTTCCTTTTTAGGTTTTGTCTTAACTCTGTAATATCTCATATCATCTTCTCTAAATGGAAATCTTTCTATTTCTGATTCATCTAATCCAGCTTCTCTAAGAGCTCTTTTTTTCCCTTGCTTACGTGCTGTTTTAGCCATAACAGTCTTCTTCTTTGCAAGTCTTGGGTTAATACCATGTCTTTGATACCCTCTCTTTTTACTTGCATTTTCTGTTACTATTTCCGAATACTTCTTTTTATCTAAATTAGGTAAATCTAAATCTTCAACTATATAATCCATTAGCTCTTCTAAAGTTATTTCTGTTTCATATACATCATCACCTTCAGAATTACCTGCACCCTTATTTCCTTTTTTGCCTGCAGACTCAGATGATCCTAATTTATCTCCTCGCTTTTCCTCACCTGTCCCGGTAGCTACCCCCTTATTGTTGCTACCATATACAAATTGATATTCTTTAATTCCTCTAATAGGAATCTTAAACTTTTTATTTTTAGTTTCACCAACTATACTTTCTTCTGATAGGATATCCCCTAAATTTTCCTTAATGGATTTTTCAACTAATTGCCTATGTCTTCTTCTATCTTCAATACTTCTATCATGTTCAACAGGATTTATAGTATTATCTCTAAATACTGCCATACTTATCAATCCTTCCACAAGTTGTTAGCAGCATATTTAAGAATTACATCACAGCAATGTTGACAATATCCATTCTTCTTCATTTCATCAACCATAGCATTATATTTTTCGGCTTGATCCTTATCTCTAACCCTTGACTTAGTAATAATTCTAGATAAGTCTCTTACAGATGCTGTAAGCTTCTTTTCTATAGCTTCTTTTAATGGTTCATAAGAAGTATAATCTATCTTAGATCCATTTCTAACTAAGTAGAACATATAAGATGTTACATCTGCTCTAAATCCTTTACTTGATGATTCTGATACCCCTATGTGCTCTTCTATGCTTCTCATAAATTCTTCATCTGGGTTTAATTCTTCACCAGTTTGAGCATCCTTAATTCTAGTTTTATTAACAAAAGCTTCAGCATTATCTATATAATTATTGAAAAGACTTTCAGCTTGCTCTCTAAATGAATGAATAAATGCTTTTGTTATCTCTTTTTCTAATATCTTATTATATTCTTTACGAATAGTATCTTGAATAAATGCTAGATACTTCTTCTTATCATCTGCAGCTATATCCATATCCTTTATTGATTTAATTATACTTTCCATTATACTTAGAGGATTTATACAGTTATACTCTGAGTTTGAAAGTGCATTATCAATTGCTTTTACAATAAATCTTGTACTAATACCCTTCATTCCTTCATATGGTCCAGCTTCTTCTCTAAGTTCAGTAATATCAATTTTTTTAGTTGTTCCTTTTTCAACTAAATCTTCACCATTATAAATCTTTAATTTAGTTATAGGATCAACCTTTGCAGAAGGTGTTAATCTTGAAAGTATAGCAAACATAGCTGCAACTTCAATTGTATGAGGTGCTATATGTGCTGTAAAATTACTCTTTCTCAATATTTTTTCATAAATTTTAATTTCCTCTTCAAGCTCTAAACAATAAGGAACTTCTATTTTTACAATTCTATCTAATATAGCTTCATTAGTATGGTCTGACTTAAACTTATTCCATTCTGCCTCATTAGAGTGAGCTATGATCAAACCATCAAAATAGATCATTGATCCTTTACCTGGTGACGGTATAGATTTTTCTTGAGTTGCTGTTATTATCGTGTGCAGATATTCAACATCATTTTTAAATACTTCTATAAATTCTACTAACCCTCTATTACCAACATTAAATGCACCATTTAATGAGAATATTCTAGGGTCATCCTCTGGATACATATCCATTTTTGAAATATCAATAGAACCTGTTAATATTGAAGTATCTTGGTTGTTTGGATCAACTGGTGGAACAACTCCAACACCCTTCCTTGATCTTATAGAGAAGCCCTTTCTTTCAACTGGGAAATTTTCATACTCTCCATTAAATTCATGAAGTAATCTATATTTACATACTGGACATAAATCTCCTTCTATTTGAACACCTAACATCTCGTTGAACTTACTTCTTAAATGATTTGGTACAAGATGTAAAGGTTCTTCATGCATAGGGCAACCTTTTAAAGAGTATATTGGTTCACATTGAACTAATGCACTTTTTAAAGATTCTACTAATGATGACTTACCTGCTCCAACAGGTCCTACTAAATATAAAACCTGTCTAGATTCTTCACCTTTCATAGATGCTGAATGTAAATAGTTAACAAGTTTCATTAAGATTTTGTCAATTCCAAAGAAATCATCTTTAAAATATCCATATTGTCTAATAGTTTCATTTCCATGTATTTTTCTTATCTTAGGATTTTCATCTCCCTTTAATATCTCTACTCCTTTGCTCATAATAAAATCATATAATCTTTTATGCGCAAGTTTAGCTACATCTGGGTTTTCTTTTACTATTTCTAAATAATCTAAAAATGTTCCCTCAAATTTCTCCTTATTTCTATTTTCTCTATCAGTAGTTATAAATCCCTTAAAATCCATTGACTCATCCCTCCCCTTAATTAAATATATTGTTGTTATAAATAGTTATATTCCTATTTTTTTATTTATACTTCTTTATATTTTATATGTTTAAAATTCATAATTATTATTATTAATTACATTTAAATTTATTTAATTGAATTTTATATATAGCTTATAAAAAAATCCCTTATAAAAAAATTATAATAACTATAACTTTTTTATAAGGAATTCTATAATTTACTTTATTAACTTTTTATTATCTTTAAAAGTTCCTCTCCATATTTATTAAATTTCTTCTCTCCCATACCTCTAATTCCTAATAGTTCTTCTGATGTTTTAGGCATCTTATTACATAATTCAATTAATGTAGAGTCTGAGAAAATTATATATGGTTTTACTCCCTCTCTAATAGCAACCTCTCGTCTCCATATTCTTAATTTATTAAATAATTCGCTATTAATAATTTTCTCTTCACTTTCTATATTTAACTTAAGCATTACTTTTTGCTTTGACTTTAGAACACTATAAGATTTATCATTTAGCTTTAACATTGAATATGTTCCTTCTTTTAAATCAACATACCCAAAGTCAATTAATGTCTTTATTAAGTCTCTTATGAACTTACTACTATACTCTCTCATTATTCCATAAGTTGTTAACTTATTTAATTTATCATTAACTATCTTAGGCCCTACCATCCCTCTTAATACATCAACAATAACAGCTATTCCATATCTTTCTCTCATTCTATAAACACAAGATAAGATTTTTTGAGTTTCTATAGTATAATCTCTAAGCTCTTCACTGTTTAAGCAATTACTACAATTATTACAGTAATCCTTAACATTACCTTCTCCAAAATATTTCAATATAAATCCTCTTAAGCACTCTTTACTTTCACAAAAATCTATCATACTTTGAAGTTTTTTTATTTCTAGCTCTTTTCTATTAATTTGTACTGTTGTATATATTAAATATTCTAATGTTCTAATATCACTTCTATTAAATAAAACATGACATTCAGAATTTTCTCCATCTCTACCTGCTCTTCCAATCTCTTGATAATAGCTTTCTATGTTTTTAGGCATAGTAAAATGCACTATATATCTTACATTTGATTTATCTATTCCCATACCAAAAGCATTAGTTGCAATCATTACGTTAGAATTCTCATTTAAAAATTCATCTTGATAGTATTCTTTTTCTTCATCCCTTAGTCCACCATGGTACTTTAATACATCATACCCTAAATCCTTAAGATATAAATATAATCCATCTACTTCTTTCCTAGTAGCACAATAAATAATTCCTGCTTTGTTCTCATTGCTTCTAATTATATCTTTTACTAACTCTAACTTATCCTCTTCAACATATACTTTTATAGATAAATTATCTCTATCAAAACTTCCTACATATAAATAAGGATTTACTAAACCTAACAGTTTAACTACATCATCTCTAACTATCTTAGTTGCAGTTGCAGTAAATGCTGTTATTATAGGTCTAACTGATAATGAATTTACAAAATCATTAATTAAGCTATAACTTCTTCTAAAATCATGTCCCCACATTGATACACAATGAGCTTCATCTATTGCTAGTTGGCTTATATTAAGTTTTCTAAGCTTCTTTTTAAAAAATTCATTTTCTAATCTTTCTGGAGCTATATAAAGTAATTTTATTTCACCATTTCTACACATGGTCATAATTTCATCTATACTATCTAAACTTTGAGTACTATTTATATATGCTGCATTTATTCCATTTGTTTTTAAATTATCTACTTGATCTTTCATTAAAGCAATTAATGGTGAAATAACTATAGTAACACCTTTAAACATCAGTGCAGGTATTTGATAGCAAATAGATTTGCCACCACCTGTAGGTAAAATACAAAATGTATCTCTACCACGTAATATATTATTTATAATTTCATACTGTCCTTTTCTAAATGAATTGTATCCATAATATTTATTCAGTATATCAAAAACCTTATTCATAAATAGCTCACCTTCTTTTATAAATATACTTATTTAATATTATCACTTTTTAAATTAATATTAAATTATATAAAATATATTTTTTTAAAACTTAGTATTGACTTATTTAAAATTTAATATTATAATAATTCTTGCCTGCTGAAGTGGCGGAACAGGCAGACGCACAGGACTTAAAATCCTGCGGTAGCGATACCGTACCGGTTCGATTCCGGTCTTCAGCACCAAAAGACTGTACAATGTACAGTCTTTTTTCTTATAAATAAAAAAATTTATTCATATATTTATTTTTTTTCATCAATATCTGAAAACTCCATTTCATACATATAATTCAAAGATGAATCCTCAATAAAACTTTCTTTCTCATCATCTACTAATCTTATTGGTAGTATAATTATAAAGGTAGTTCCCTCATTAAGCTTGCTCTTTATCTCTATATTTCCATTATGTAAATCTATTAATCCCTTTACAATAAATAATCCTAATCCACTTCCTTCATTTTGCCTTTTGAGACCATAACTTAAATCTGCTCTTTTAAATTTTTCAAAAACACGCTCCTTTATTTCTTCTTCTATTCCAATACCATCATCACTAACTTCTATAATGACATTATCTGATTTTCTTTTTATCGAAACCAGTATATTTCCACCATCATTAGTAAATTTTATAGAATTTGATAATAAATTTAATATAACTCTTTCTATCTTAACCTTATCTATAGCTGTAATTATTTCTTCCTCTTCAGTATCAAAGATTACATTTAAACTATATGATTTAGCTAAATCTATAATGGTTAATGTTGTATCCTCAATTACCTCTACTATATTTTCATTCTTAAAATTAGCATCCATATATCCCATTTCTAATTTACTAACATCTATTAAATTATTAATATATCGCCGTAATCTATTAGAGTTTTTCATTATATAATTTAATCTTTTATTAAAAAAATCTATATCAACTTCACCAGCTTTTAATTTTATTTTTAATAAATTAGTAGCATTTATTATTATATTTAATGGTGTTCTAAGTTCATGAGATATTGTAACAATAAAATCTGTTTTTATTTTTTCTCTCTCTATCGACTCTACTAGTAACAATTTGTTTTCTCTTGCTCTTTTTTTATTTTCAATAAATAAATAAATTAAGATTATAATACCAACTATAGATAAAAAAACTAATGTCCATACGATTATAAGCAAATATTTAGGAAGCAATAGATCAAAAGGACCTTTATTAATAAACTTACTATTGTGTGGTAATTTAAATGGATTAATATTATACTCTAACATAGAATCATAATTAAAAATAGGTATACTAAATGTATCATGTACAGGTACTACTTTATAATTAGAACTTTCTTCCACTACGTTATTTAAAAGTATATACATTGCTTGACCTAATTTGTATCCATCATTAACTATTCCTCCTATTGCTCCAGCATAAATATACTCCTCTAACTTTGTATAAATAGGAACATTAGTTATTTCTTTAATTTCATTTATAACATCTTTAGGCTCAATTATATCTGATTTACTAAAATCTTTAAATGAACCACATAAGTATAATGCGCAATTTTTATAATTTATTCTCCTAAGTTTCTCTTTTATATTCTCAAAATATGTCTCTTGAATTACATGATAAGTAAATGGCTTTTCTGCCATATTTACAACCCTTGAAAATTCTTCTTTAATAGTATTGCAATAAATACTATTATCTAAAATTAAATATATATCTGTAATCTCTTTTCCAGCTCTTAAAATTATATTTATAATAGGTAAATTATTTTGATACTCTAATATTCCAGTAATATATTCACTTTCATCTTTAGTTAAAAATATATTTTCATTTACACCTACATAAATAACTTTTTTCTTATAAATAAATGAATTTTCATTAAACAAATTATTTCTAATTAGTTGAAAAGCTTCATCATCTAATGTAATTATATATTCAATATTTGAATCCTTATATTTAACATTTAAAAAACTCATAAAACTCTCCGCATACTCTTCAGATTCTAAGACTTTACTATCTAAAAATTCATACTTAACTATATATCTATCATTACTCTCTTCGAATCCTTTTAATATAGAATTTTCCCACTTATTATCAGCGGAATATGAGCCTATTATAAGAACTTTATTACTATTACCTACATAATGACAATAGCATTTACTATACCCTATACATATAAAAATAAATAAATTTATAATAAAAAAAACTAAATACATTTTTCTATTCATATATTTTTCTCCTAATTTTAACACTTTCTTTATATATTGCGTATTTATAAAGAAAAATATAAGTTTTTACTAATTGGTAAAAAAAAGATAGAATATTAATTTAAAAATCAACATTCTATCTTTAACTTATTTATTAATCTAGATTAATTTTTCAATCTTTAATAAACTACTATCCTTATTTATTGCTCCTATATAATACTCTATACCTTTACTTACCGATGCAAAATCTCCATGTCCATCAGATCCAGCTGTTATTATCATATTATTATCTTTACAGAATTCTAAACATGTTTCTGTCATTAAGTCGCTATTAGCAGGATAATAACATTCAACTCCATCAATTCCTAAACTTTTTAATATTTCTAGCTTTTCTAATATCTCTTCCCTTGTTTTATCTTTATAATAATTACAAGGATGAGCTAATACTACATATCCCCCTGCCTCATGAGTTACATCACACACTTCTTTTACACCTGGAAATGGGAATTTCTCATGTCCACAATCATATTTTCCATAAAACTTGACACCATCATAAATTTTATCTGTAATTTTTTTATCTAATAAATAGTGTATTCCCTTCCATCCCCCTTTTCTTCTATCATGCTCATATGAATTATAATCCTCTAAAGATATCTCTTTATAATCTTTTTCCATTCTTCTTATAAGCTCAACGCTTGTCTCTAATAAATTTTCCTTAGCTTCGTTTACTAAATCAAAAAACTTATTATTATCATTAAAATTATAAGCTAATAAATGTACTAATTTTCCTTCAAATATAGAATCTATTTCTACTCCTCTTATTGGAATAATTCCTTCTTTTTTAGCTTCTTCTTTAAACTCTTCATATGAATCTAAAACATTATGATCCGTTATGGAGATAACCCCTAAATTCTTATTTTTTGCCTCTTTAACTATTTCTTTTGGTGACATTGTACCATCTGAATAATAACTATGAATGTGTAAATCTACTAACATTTTTCCTCCTAAGTTCGACTTTATTTATCTATAATATATCATATTTTACATTATATTTTCTCTACAAATATAAATATATTTCTATATTTGTATTTATCATTATTTATTAAAGTTATTTTTTTGTTTTCTTTCCTATTAATTTAAGGTATAATATGCAATGGAGAATGATTGATATACATAACTGTTAATTTCATAACATTAAGTAAGCTTAAACAATTCTCTATAATATTTATTTTATACGGAGGTATTGCAATGTTAGTTTCAGCTAAAGAAATGTTAAACAAAGCAAGAGAAGGAAAATATGCTGTTGGTCAATTCAACATCAACAACTTAGAATGGACTAAAGCTATTTTATTAACTGCACAAGAAAATAATTCACCAGTAATCTTAGGAGTATCTGAAGGTGCTGGAAAATACATGTGTGGATACAAAACTATCGTAGGAATGGTTAACGGTATGTTAGAAGAATTAAACATCACTGTACCAGTTGCTCTACACTTAGACCACGGTAGCTACGAAGGATGCTACAAAGCTATGGAAGCTGGATTCTCATCAGTTATGTTTGATGGATCTCACTACCCAATCGCTGAAAACATCGAAAAGACTACTGAATTAGTTAAAGTTACTTCTGAAAAAGGATTATCTTTAGAAGCAGAAGTTGGATCAATCGGTGGAGAAGAAGACGGAGTTGTTGGTAAAGGTGAAGTTGCTGATGCTCAAGAATGTAAATCAATAGCTGATTTAGGAGTTACTATGTTAGCTGCTGGTATCGGAAACATCCACGGAAAATACCCATCAAACTGGCAAGGACTTGCTTTTGATGCTTTAGAAGAAATCAATAATGCTTGCGGAAATATGCCATTAGTATTACACGGTGGTACTGGAATTCCTGAAGAAATGATCAAAAAGGCTATATCTTTAGGAGTTTCTAAAATCAACGTTAACACTGAATGTCAATTAGCATTCCAAGAAGCTACAAGAGCTTACATTGAAGCTGGAAAAGATAAAGAAGGAAAAGGATTTGACCCAAGAAAATTATTAAATCCTGGATTCGAAGCTATCAAAGCTACAGTTAAAGAAAAAATGGAATTATTCGGATCAATCAACAAAGCTTAATTCTATAAAATATAAAAAGAGCACATTAGTGCTCTTTTTATATTTTATCTTCCTTTAAAACAATAATATATATCTCCATAAGACTTTATTTTATCTATATTAACATTATTTATTTCATCTAATATATAATTTATTAACTCATCATCAAATATATTATTATTTATAGCTATTTCTTGACTAACATAAAAGGCTATTGTTGCAATTAGTATGCTATGAACTATTTCACCTTTGTTTCTACAAAATCCAATACTAACAGCTATCATAGCTGTATATATAGTATCAAGCTCTTTTTTATCATAAAATTTATTATTCTTTATAATAAACTCACTATATCCATCAGTTATATAATAGTTATCACTTTTTACAATTAATAAGCTATTATTTTTTCTTGAGAAATTTCTATATCTATGCTGAATACTTTTATTTGCTTTATCATATTCATTATTTTCTTGGAAGTTAATTAAAGATTCTATCTCGTTATGTGTTCCCTTAATAACATTAATATTATATCTATTTAAAATACTTAATGCTAAATTTCTTTTGTCAATCAACAAATCTATTCCATTGGCTTCTAATAACACTATCTCTTCTTTATTCATAGCTATTAATGACTTTTCTATATCTAATACATCATCTAAGTTTATTTCATCTAAAAATATTAATAATGTATTTATTTTTTCTAAGTCCTTATTAAAAACATTATTTCTAAAAGCTATTTTTCCACTATAATGTTTAACTGTATTTTCTAATACCTTTAATCTTTCTTTATTAGCACAACAATAAATAAGAGGTAGCACGCTCTTTTGCAAGTCTAAAATATATTTTATAGACTCATCCTTAAGCCTCATAGCTCTTCCTCACTTTATTATCTATAGTGCATTCTTGCCTAATATCATACTATTCAACAAACTTCGCAGTGTTCCAATATATTTTATTCTTCCCCAAAAACTTTCTTTCTTAAAACAAGTCCAGCTTTAGTAACTGCAACTCCACCCATTGCTGTTTCTCTAAGTGATGTTGGAAGACTCTTTCCTACCTTATACATCGCTGAAACAGTATCATCAAAAGGTATTTTACTCTCTACACCTGCCATAACCATATCTGCTGTACAAAGTGCACTTATTGCTCCTGCTGCATTTCTTTTTGCACATGGAATTTCTACAAGTCCTGCAACGGGATCACAAACAAGCCCTAAAATATTTTTTAGAACTATTGCTGCTGCATTTAAACTCATTTTTGGAGTTCCTCCCATCATTTCAACAACAGCAGCTGCTCCCATTGCCGCAGCTGATCCACATTCTGCCTGACACCCACCTTCTGCTCCAGATAGTGTAGCATTCATTCCAATTATCATTCCTACTGCTGCAGATGCAAATAGTGCATCTATAAGTTCTTCATCTGTTTTACCTAACTTTTCTCCCGCTGATAATATTACAGCAGGTAAGATACCACATGAACCAGCTGTTGGGCACGCTACTATTCTTCCCATTGCTGCATTTACTTCTGATGAAGATAATGCCATAGCCATAGCTTTTACTGTCACACTACCAGTTAAAGTATTATTTTTTTCTAAATACTTTTGTATTCTATAACCATCTCCACCAATAAGTCCACTTAATGATTCTACTTCCTTTTCTCTTCCTTCAGTAGCTCCATCTTTCATAACCTTTAAATTTTTAGCCATCTTCTCATATACTTCTTCTCTAGATAGCCCTTTATCTTGCATTTCAATTCTTATTGCATATTCACTTAGAGATATATTCTCTTCTTCACATATTCTTAATAATTCTTCTCCTGATCTTGCTAGCATATTATTCACCGTCCTTAATTGGATTAATCATTATTACTTTATTTATTCCTTCAATTGCCTTAACATTTCCTATTACTTCTGGAGTAACTTCATGGTCTACTTCAAATACCATAGTTGCATCTCTACCCTTTTGATTTCTAAATACCTTCATAAATGCTATGTTTATATCATTATCATATAATATAGCTGCAACCTTTGATAATACTCCAGGTACATCCTTATTTGAAACTATAATTGTAGGATATGCTCCTGTAAAGTTAACTGAATTTCCATTAACAGAAGTAACTTCAATACTTCCTCCTCCAATTGAAGAACCTATAAGCTCATATATCCCTTCATTTCCCTTTATAACAAATCTAACAGTATTTGGATGAACATCACCTAAATCTGCTTCTCTAAATCTTATCTTTAGTCCCATTTCTTTAGCTATTATTAATGAATCTCTAAGTCTTAAGTCACTAGGCTCCATTCCTAAAATTCCAGCAACTAAAGCTCTATCTGTCCCATGCCCTTTATATGTTTTAGCAAATGAACCATGTAAATAAAATGTTACATCATCTATATCTCCACCAGCAACTGCTCTAGCAACCTTTCCAAGTCTTGCTGCACCTGCTGTATGTGATGATGATGGTCCAACCATTATAGGCCCTAATATATCAAATACTCCTACACTTTTCATATGTAACCTCCTTAAATTATTATCTTAGGTAATTATAGATATTTATATAAATTTTTCAAACTACGAAATAAAAGATTCTTTCTCTTTAAATCTATAATCTTTTATTTCGCAATTTTACTTATCTCTAATGTCAAATATAGTTTTTAGTATTTATAAAAAATACTACCTCCAATAAATTCTCTTAAAAGAGAATTTTCTGGTACTAAGCCTTTGTCGACCTCTTTAAAGAAACTTATTAATCCCTTTAATCTTCTAGCCTCTTCATAAACCATACTATCTTCTTTAATTTTATCAAGTTCTTGAAGCGCATATTTTTTTAATACACATAGCTCATAAACTAAAGTAGAGTTAAACATTATATCAGCTTCTTCTTGATAAACAAAAATGTTTTTTTCCTCTCCTCGCTTTATCTTATGCCACATTTTTAAAGTATCTTCAGCACCATGACCTCTTGATAATTGGTCTCTTACAATTCTTCTGATTTTTCTTACATCTGTAGTAGCAATTCTATTATGATTATCTAAGTTTAATTGAGTTAATGCAGAAATATATACTTTAAATTTATACTTTTCATCAATGTGTGAAGTTAAAATTGGATTTAACCCATGAATTCCTTCAACTATAATTACTCCATTCTCAGGTAACTTAACCTTTTTACCATTCCACTCTCTTTCTCCCTTTATAAAATTAAACTCTGGAATTTCAACTTCTTCTCCACTTAATATTAAATTTAAATGCTTATTAAAAAGTTCTATATCTACCGAAGCAATAGTTTCAAAATCATATTCACCATTTTCATCTATTGGAGTTTGATCCCTATTTACAAAGTAATCATCTAATGATATTGGAACTGGAATAACGCCATTAACTCTTAATTGAATTCCTAGCCTATTAGCAAATGTTGTCTTTCCTGAAGAACTTGGACCTGCTATTAATACTAATTTAACATCTTCTTTAGAAGTAATTTTATCAGCAATCTCTGCTATTTTCTTTTCATGTAAAGCTTCAGAAATCATTATTAAATTGACAAGCTCTCCATTATCGATTTTTTTATTTAATGATCCAACATTAGCAATGTCCAAAATATCTAACCATTTTTCTGTTTCCCTAAATATTTTACTCATTTTCTTTTGCTCTATAAATTCTTGTAATGTAAAATTTTCATAGTCATTTGGTCTTCTTAATATAAATCCATTATCATAATACATTAAGTCAAATGCCTTTATATCACTAGTTCTTTTAGACATATGACCGTAAAAGTAATCGTATCTTCCATCTAGTTCATACAAATTAACCATTTTCATTTCTACTTGCTCTAATAATAATACTTTATCCATCATGTTATAAGACTTAAAAATATTAATTGCCTCATTTTTAGATACTTTAACTTTATTAATAGGTAAATCTTTATTTATTAATTCTATCATCTTTATCTTTATATCTTGTATATCTTTTCTATCAAGTTCTTTCTCTTTAATAATTTCACCAAATATACCTTTTCCAACACTATGTTGAAGTATTATTTTAGAGTTTGGAAATAAATCAAGAGTCGCTTTAATAAATATAAATTGTAATGTTCTAGTATAATTCTTCTCAATAGCCTCTTTCTTATTATTCAGTAAATTAATATTTTCTTTCATATATACTCCACCCTTCTGAACAATTATAATACCACTAATTAACTTAAAAACTATATTATAAAATTCTGTCAGAAATTTTGTCTAAAATTTTGCCTATTTATAATCCTTTTAATTAACTCTCTATACTCTTATTATATACTTCTTTAGTAATTATTCTATTATTTTTATTCGCTAAAATTAGTTTATTTTTCGATTAACTAAATTAAAAATTTAGAATCTAATTTAGGAAACTCGACTCCCTTCAGTCGCTGAGTAAGTTCGATTGACTAAATTAAAAATTTAGAATCTCACTTAGGAAACTCGACTCCCTTCAGTCGCTGAGTAAGTTCGATTAACTAAATTAAAAATTTAGAATCTCACTTAGAATAAAAGCATTTTTTTTACAAATACTTATTTAGAGGTGATTTAATATGTTCATTGTTTTTATAAGAACTATTTTTTTATATTTTTTAGTAATATTTATAATGAGATTAATGGGAAAAAGACAAATTGGAGAACTGCAACCATATGAATTTGTAATAACAATAATGATATCTGATTTAGCTGCATTGCCAATGCAAGATACTCGTTTACCTTTAATTCTTGGTGTTGTTCCAATAGTTACTTTACTTTTTTTAAAAACAGTCTTAACTCAATTACAACTTAAAAGTCAATTTACAAGAAAAATACTTGAAGGTGAACCGAGCATTTTGATTTATAAAGGTAAAATAAATTATGAATCTTTAAAAAGACAACAAATTAATTTAGATGAACTTTTTGAAGAACTTAGGTTAGCTGGTTATTTTGACTTAAATGAAATTCAATATGCAATTTTAGAAAACAATGGTCAACTTTCATTTTTAACCTCTCAAAGTGATTATAATAAATCTTCTTCATATGATAATTACTATAACTTTAATAATCAATCATCATCATCCTTAAGCAAAGATTCATCTAATGCTAAAAACAACTCTAAGGATAGTAATAATTCATCTAATGAAGAAAGTGATTCTAAACCTACACTTCCTATAATTTATGTGTTAGATGGACATATTAATAAAAATATACTTACTACTAGTGGTAAGAGTAGAGACTGGATTGAAAATGAATTAAGAAAATATAACATCAATTCTATTAATGATGTATTAATCGCTATGATTGATACACATGGAGAGTTCGTCTATCAATTATATGATAAAAATAAAAAGGTTAAAGGAGCTAAAAAATGAAAAATTCATTATTTTCTATTCTTCTCTTTTTATTGTTATTAGGATTTTTAACCTATGCAGATATAAGTTTTAAAAATCTTTGTTCAGGTGTTATAGAGAGATGTGATGATTTAGAAGAAAACTTTAACTTTTATACAAAAGAAGAACGTTTTGAGTCAGCTATGGAAATATTTAATTTAATTGAAAATAAGGGCTCTATTGCTTCCATTTATATAAATCATATAGATTATGATGTAATGTTAAATGAAGCTTTAAAGTTGACTGTATACATAGAAAATGATGATTCAAGCGAATCTGAAGCATCATTACACTTACTAAAATTCAGCACTGAACATTTAAAAGATCTTCAAGTACCTAACATAAAAAACATATTTTAAAAATAAATTAAGCAGTAAATTAATATTTATTGCTTATTTCTTATGAGTTAATATTCTTTATACAAATAAAAATATAATTTATTCATAAATTATATTTTTGTGAATAATATTTCCTTATTATATTCTATTTTAATATATTTCTATAAATTTTATTATTTTTATGCAATTTTAATTCTTTTATTTGCATATTTATTCATATATATCTATAATGTAAATATGGATATTTTTTACAGTTAGAGTTATAATCTTAATAAGATAATTTAAAGAAACTCAATTATGAGTTTCTTAATTAATTACTAACTATTAACTACTAACTATTTAAAGGGGGCTTTTATATATGCAAAAATTTAATAAAGTGGTACTAGCTTATTCAGGAGGGTTAGATACATCAATAATAATTTCTTGGCTAAAAGAAACTTACGGCTGTGAAGTTATAGCTGTTGTTGGTAATGTTGGACAAACTGATGAGCTAGAAGGCTTAGAAGAAAAAGCATTAAAAACTGGGGCATCTAAAATCTATATTGAAGATTTAACAAAGGAATTTGTCTACGATTATATTTTCCCTACACTTCAAGCTGGGGCAGTATACGAAGGAAAATACCTATTAGGAACTTCTTTTGCTAGACCTTTAATAGGAAAAAGGCTTGTAGAAATTGCCAAAAAAGAAGGTGCTGATGCAATTTGTCATGGCTGTACTGGTAAAGGTAATGACCAAGTTCGATTTGAAATGGCAGTTAAGAACTTTGCACCTGAAATGCCAATTATAGCACCATGGAGAATATGGGATATTAAGTCTCGTGAAGAAGAAATTCAATATGCTTTAGATAGAGAAATTCCAATAAAAATAACTTATGAAACTAATTATAGTAAAGATAAAAATTTATGGCATCTAAGTCATGAAGGGTTAGACTTAGAATTCCCTGAAAATGAACCTAAATATGATAAAATCCTAGAAATGTGTAATACATTAGAAGCAGCACCTAATGAAGCAACTTATATAACTTTATCATTTGAAAAAGGTATTCCTGTTGCACTTAATGGAATTAAAATGGATGGTGTTAAGCTAATTGAAGAATTAAATAAAATTGGTGGAGAAAATGCTATAGGTATTATTGATATGGTTGAAAATAGGCTTGTTGGAATGAAATCAAGAGGTGTTTATGAAACTCCTGGTGGAACTATTTTATATAAAGCTCATAGTGACTTAGAAGAAATTTGTTTAGATAAATCAACTCAACACTTTAAACAAACAATTGCATTAAAATTTGCGGACTTAGTTTATAATGGTGAATGGTTTACTCCACTTAGAGAAAGTCTTTCTGCTTTTGTTGATAAAACTCAAGAAACTGTTACTGGAGAAGTTAAACTTAAGCTATACAAAGGAAATATAATTAATGCCGGAATGGTATCTCCTTATTCATTATATAGTGAAGAATACGCAACTTTTGGCGAAGATGGCGTATATAATCAAAAAGATTCTGAAGGATTTATTAATCTTTATGGTTTACCAACAGTAGTAAATGCAAAGATGAAAGATTCTTTAAAGAAGCAGGAGAAATAATATGAAATTATGGGGTGGAAGATTTACAGAAGGAGTTAATGAATTAGTTAATACCTTTAACTCCTCCATTTCAATTGATTCAAGAATGTATAAGGAAGATATAGAAGGTAGTATTGCTCATGTAAAAATGCTTGGAAAACAAGGAATTATTCCTTTAAAAGATAGCGAAAAGATAATTGATGGTCTACAAGAAATATTAATAAGAATTGATAGCGGAACTATAAATATAGATAAGGATTCCGAAGATATCCATAGTTTTATTGAAAGTATATTAACTTACTATATTGGTGATGAAGGTAAAAAACTCCATACTGGTAGAAGTAGAAATGATCAAGTTACATTAGATACTAAGCTTTATTTAAGAAAATATATTAAAGTTTTAATAAATGAAATATTAAACCTTCATGAAACTCTATTAACTAAGGCTAATGAAAATATAAATACTATTATGCCAGGCTATACTCATATGCAAAAAGCTCAACCTATTACTTTTGCACATCATATTTTAGCCTACTGCGAAATGTTTAAAAGAGATATAGGTAGACTATTTGATACTTATAAGCGACTTGATGAGATGCCTCTTGGAAGTGGTGCTTTAGCCACTTCTACATATCCTATTGATAGAGAGTTTGTATCTTCTGAACTTGGATTTTCTAATATTACTCTTAATAGCTTAGATTCTGTCTCCGATAGAGATTATGCCATTGAAACACTCTCTTCTCTTTCTTTAATAATGATGCATCTATCAAGGTTTTCTGAAGAAATTATACTTTGGTGTACTGGCGAATTTAACTTTATTGAGCTTGATGATAGCTATAGTACTGGAAGTAGCATAATGCCTCAAAAGAAAAATCCTGATGTAGCAGAACTTGTTAGAGGAAAAACTGGTAGAGTATATGGAGATTTAATTACTTTACTTACTGTTATGAAGGGAATTCCCCTTGCTTATAACAAAGATATGCAAGAAGATAAAGAGGCATTATTTGACGGGTTAGACACTGCTCTACTTTCACTTCAAACCTTTAATGGAATGATTAAAACTATGAAAGTTAAAAAAGATAATATGAAAAAATCTGCTTCTGGAGGATTTACAAATGCTACAGACGTTGCTGATTATCTTGTAAAAAAAGGAGTTGCATTTAGAAGCGCTCATGAGATTGTGGGCAAAATAGTTCTTTATTGTATCGATAAAAATATGGCTATAGATAATTTAAGCTTGGATGAATTTAAGAGCTTCTCTCCTATCTTTAATAATGATATATATAATTCAATAAATTTATTTACATGTGTTGAAGAAAGAAGTGTCATTGGAGGACCTAGCTCCTCTTCAGTTAAGATTCAGATAGAAGCTTTAAAAAATTTTATATATGAGAATAAGGAGAATTTATCATGTTTAAAGTAGGAATTATTGGAGCTACAGGGTATGTTGGAGTTGAATTATTAAGACTTTTGCTTAATCATGATAGTGTTACTGTTACAGCTATATCTTCATCTACTTTTAAAGATAAGTATATAAGTTCTATATATAAAAGTTTTTTTAATAAAACTACTTTAATATGTGAAGATAAAAGTGATGTTATAAAAAAATCAGATATTATATTTACTGCTCTTCCTCACGGTTTAAGTGAGGAAATTGCATATGAAGCGATATCTCAAAATAAAAAAGTAATAGACCTTGGTGCTGATTTTAGATTAGAATCTGAAGACTCATATAAAGAATGGTATGGAAAAAATTTTACTTGTAAAGATATTCATAAGTATAGTATTTATGCACTGCCAGAGTTTAATAGATCTGAAATTAAAAAATATAATATAATTGCTAATCCAGGTTGCTATCCCACAAGCATAGCCCTTGGAATTATGCCTCTACTACAAAATAAATTAATTAATACTAAGAATATAATTTGTGATTCAAAATCTGGAGCTACTGGTGCCGGAAGAGGCCTTTCTTTAAAAACACATTTTCCTGAAACTAATGAAAATTTCTCTGCATACGGCATTGGTAGTCACAGACATACACCAGAAATTGAACAAACTCTGTCCTATATGGCAAAAGAAAATGTAGAAATAACATTTACTCCTCACCTACTTCCTATCAATAGAGGAATACTTTCTACAATATACTGTGAATCTAAAGATAAACTTACCTTAGAAGAAATTCATGAAATATATAAAAAACAATATGAAAATGAAGAATTTGTACATGTATTACCATTAGGTGAAACTTCTGAAACAAAACATGTTAGATATACAAATAATTGTCATATATCTATTCATCAGAATTACAGAAAAGATAAAATTATTATAGTAAGTGCTATAGACAATATGGTTAAAGGAGCTGCAGGTCAAGCTATCCAAAACATGAATTTATTATTAGGGATTAAAGAAAATACTGGTCTTAACCTAATAGCTCCAAGTTTCTGATTACATTATTTATTCTTAACTAAGACTTAAAATTTTCTTAATTTTAACTAAAGGAAGTGTAATTTTATGATTAAAATAGATGAAAATTTAACTATTACTTCGCCTATTGGTTTTAAAGCATCTGGAATTCACTGCGGACTTAAAAAAAATCCTTTAAAAAATGATTTAGCTCTTATTTATTCTGATGTTGTTGCAAACTCTTGTGGCGTTTACACAAAAAATAAAGTTAAAGGTGCTCCTCTTACTATAACTAAAGAGCATTTATCCAATTCAAAAGCACAAGCAATAATTATAAATAGCGGAAATGCTAATACATGTAATGGTGATGATGGGTTATTTAAAGCAGAACTAATGAGTAAAACTTGTGCTAAAGAGCTAAATATTAGAAATAATAATGTTCTTGTAGCCTCTACCGGGGTTATCGGAGTTCCATTAAATATAGATATTATACAGCAAGGAATTCCTGATCTGGTTAATAAATTATCTACCAGCGTAGAAAGTGCAAAATGTGCTGCTGAAGGCATTATGACTACAGATACTATTGAAAAGCAAGCTGGAATTAAAATTAAAATTAACGATAAAGATATCACTATTGCCGCTATGGCAAAAGGCTCTGGAATGATTCATCCTAATATGGCTACTATGTTATCTTTTATAACTACAGATATATCTATATCCCCTGTGCTATTAAAAGAGGCATTAAGAGAAAGCGTTAATATTTCTTACAATAGAATTAGCGTTGATGGAGATTCTAGCACTAATGACATGGTTTTAATTATGGCAAATGGACTTGCTAATAATACTCTTATAACTGAAAAGGACCATAATTATGAATTATTTCTAAATGCATTAAATACCTTAAATATATACTTATCTAAAAAAATTGCTAAAGATGGTGAAGGAGCTACTAAACTTATAGAGTGCACAGTTAAAAATGCTTACTCTACAAAAGATGCTGAAACTTTTTCTAAAAGTGTAATAAACTCAAGTTTAGTTAAAGCTGCAATGTTTGGTAGTGATGCTAACTGGGGAAGAATACTTTGTGCACTAGGATATTGTGATACTGATTTTGACCCACAAAAAGTTGATGTTTCATTTTCAAGTTCTCAAGGTGAAATTCTAGTTTGTAAAAATGGATCTTCTGTTAATTTCGATGAAGCTAAAGCAAAGGAAATACTGTTACAAAATGAAATAAAAATATTAATAAACATGAATCTTGGATTATCAGAAGCTACTACTTGGGGCTGTGATTTGACTTATGACTATGTAAAAATAAACGGTGACTATCGTAGTTAATTTTATTTAAGCCCCTGAGGCGCCCCTGAGGCACCTCTGGGGCAAAAAGGAAAAAAGGAGGAATACAATGAATTATGCTCAACACGCAAATATATTAATACAAGCATTACCATACATACAACAATACTATGGTAAAACTATTGTTATTAAATATGGTGGAAATGCTATGATTAACGATAGATTAACTAAAACTGTAATAAATGATATTATTCTTATGAAGTGCATAGGTATTAATCCAATAATCGTTCATGGTGGTGGTCCTGATATTAGCAGTACTTTATCTAAAATGAATCATGAAAGTAAATTTATAAATGGATTAAGATATACCGATGAGACTACAATTTCTGTTGCTCAAATGGTATTAGCAGGAAAGGTAAATAAAGATTTAGTTAAGCTTATTGAAAAAAATGGGGGTAAGGCAATAGGCTTATCTGGAATTGATGGATCTATGATTAAGGCAACTAAACTAAATAAAGATATAGATTTAGGTTATGTTGGAGAAATAACCTCTGTAAATACAGAACTTTTGAACTTATCTATGAATTCAGGATATATACCTGTAGTTTCATCTATTGCTATTGGAGAAAATGATAATAATAGCTATAACGTTAATGCTGATACCTTTGCTTCTAAAATTGCAGCTGCATTAAAAGCTGAAAAACTGATTCTTTTAACTGATGTTTCTGGTGTTATGACAGATCAAAATGATCCTTCTACTCTAATGCCAACATTAAGGCTACATCAAATTCCAAAATTAACTGTAGATAAAATAATAAAAGGTGGTATGATTCCTAAAATTAACTGTTGTGTTGAATCTGTAAGAATGGGTGTTAAAAAAGCTCATATAATTGATGGTCGAATAGAAC
Source organism: Clostridium sp. (assembly GCA_017383505.1). Taxonomy (GTDB): domain Bacteria; phylum Bacillota; class Clostridia; order Clostridiales; family Clostridiaceae; genus Clostridium. Next base: position 829 of record JAFNXG010000087.1, on the reverse strand, counting down.
ATTCAATTCTTCTTGAATTACTCTCTGAAAAAGGTATAGGAACTGAAATTTACTAGCTATTAATAAAGGAGTGTTTTCAAAAATGAATTCATTAGAAGAAAAAAATAAATATTTAATGAATACTTATAATCCATTGCCAATTGAAATTTCATATGGAAATGGCTCTTATTTATTTGATAAAAACAATAAAAAATATATAGATTTTACTAGTGGAATTGGTGTTAATTCTTTAGGTTATAACAATCAAAACTGGAAAAATGAAATAATATCTCAATTAAACTCTTTTCAACATTTATCTAATATATTCACAAATAATCCTGCTTGTAACTTAGCTAAAAAACTTTGTGAACTTTCTGGAATGAGTAAAGTTTTTTTTACAAACTCCGGTGCTGAGTCAAACGAATGTGCAATTAAGCTTGCTAGAAAATATAGCTTTGAAAAGTATGGTAAAGAACGTGGAACTATTATTTCATTAAAACAATCCTTCCATGGGAGAACATTAGCTACACTAACTGCTACAGGACAAGATAAGTTTCATAATTACTTCTTCCCATTCCCTACCGGATTTGATTATGCCAAAGCAAACTCCATTGATGATTTAAAAGAAAAATTAACTTCAAATGTTTGTGCAATAATAATGGAAGCTATTCAAGGTGAAGGTGGTGTTCATCCATTAGATAAAAACTTTGTTTTAGAAACTTGTAAATTAGCTAAAGAAAAAGATATCTTGATTATATTTGATGAAGTTCAATGTGGAATAGGAAGAACTGGAACACTATTTGGATATAACCATTTTAATATAACACCTGATATAGTTACTTGTGCTAAG